>CAZXRT010000027.1:0-12393 GCA_964642535.1 uncultured Methanospirillum sp. | reverse complement strand
GTCATGGAAGGTGTTCAGGTACCTGCAGGAGGAGGAAACTGAAAAAAAGGCATTCATTGCAGCATCTCTGGGATTATCGGGAAATTTTTCTGCAATTCCGGTCCTCCAGTATGTCGAGATTGCATCAAGAATGCCCGAAGAGCGGTGGAAACTGGTGAACCGCATCGTTGAGAAGGGGATTGTTCAGATTTACCCGGATGAGATCGACGAGATCCTGCGAGAACGGTTGAGGGTGATCATGATGCAGCATCTCCCCATGAAAGTTCCCCAGGCATTATGCAGTCAGTTAAAACCCGCTCATGAAAGGATCATGTCGATTGTTCAGGAGCGGATGCTTGAAGAGTTTGGGACCGTGGAAGAGTCAGCCTTTCCCCCCTGTATTCAGGCAATCATCCAGGCGTTGATTCAGCGGGCCCACTTACCCCACATGGGAAGATTCGCAGTAACCGCCTTCCTTCATAATATCGGAATGGAAAATACCAGAATTGTTGAGATATATGGCCACGTCCCTGATTTTGATCTCTCAAAGACCCTGTACCAGGTTGATCATATTTCAGGACAGGGGGGATCAGGGACCGAGTATACCGCACCACTCTGCTCAACGATGAAGACACATTCGCTCTGCGTGCATCCTGATGCCCTCTGCAGCAGAGTAACGCACCCTCTCACGTATTATAAGCAGAAGAAACGGATGATGACGGGTAACCGGAAAAAAGGGCAGGAAAAGAAAGAGAAATCAGGAAGTGACGTCCCTGATAAGATACCCGCCACCGCTTATGACAGCAATAAACAGAAAGAGCGAGACAAGGTACGCGTCTCCTCCGGGGATGAAGGCAGGGATAACCAGGAGAGCGGCCAGAAAAATGATCAGACTTAATACACCGACAATGGCATCAAGTAACCAGCGCTTCATAATCTGAATAACTGTTGATTCATAGCCATAAGAAACAGCGTGTTGTAGATTTTCGGGATCTTTACTCATTCATGTCTTCGAACCAAATGCAGAAAATTCCAGAAAGTTATCAGAATACAATCATACACCGGCTGAAAGAAGAACTTCATCTGGTTCCCGACCTGCAGGGCGGTATCACCCTGGCCTATGCTATCCAGGGAGCAAGAAATCCCGACGATGTGGTCGCAGTGAGGAGGGATGAGGCCCCCTGTTCATCGGATAATCCGGCTGTCAGGATGATTCTGACCGCAATGAGATTTGATCCTGATATTCGCTGTGTGGCGGTGATCCAATATACTCAGGCAATGATTGAGGTCTGTGAATCAATGATTCTTGAGATCGGTTCATTTGACCGATGCCGCGAACCACCCGGCATCTCAACGATCGACTGGGGCGTGGCGTTCTGCTGTGAATCCATCGGAGGAGTACCGGACATCATTTATGACCGGGGATGCAGGGAAAATAAACCACTGATCCGGATCTTCGGAGAGGATCCGGGGAAAGTTTCCGCAAGGCTTAATAGGATCATAACGCGCATTATGAATACAACTTTTACAGAGGAATAACCCATGGGTGTTAAACCAAGTTATATCAAAAACATCGGCACAGAACTGATCGAATACCACCGGGAAAAATTTTCCGGCGACTTTGATGAGAACAAGAAGGCAGTCGGATCGGCAACTGATATTCCCAGCAAGCGGGTAAGAAACCGCGTCGCAGGATTTATCACAAGAAAGGTAAATAGCGGAAGAGCAGCATAAATAACCCTCATGTTTGAGGGTGTCTTCCCTGCACTTATAACTCCTTTTCTCCGAAATGCCGGGAAAGATCTGGATGTGGACGGTCTTCGTTCAAACATCGCGTTTCTCCTGAAATCCGGGGTTCATGGGATTGTCCCATGTGGTTCTACCGGAGAGTCGGCAACCCTGAGTTTTGCTGAACACGAGAAGGTTATCGAAGTCTCCATAGAAGAAGCAGATGGCAAAGTTCCGGTCCTTGCAGGGACAGGCTCAAATAATACCGCTGAAGCGATTCGTTTTACCCGTGCTGCAAAGGATGCGGGTGCAGACGGAGTGCTGGTAATCAGCCCGTATTACAACAAACCCAACCGTTCAGGCCTTATCAAGCACTATACCGCGCTCGCAGATCTTGATATCCCCCTCGTTATCTACAATGTTCCGGGAAGAACCGGGCAGAACCTGGGAGCTGAACTCATAGCTGAACTTGCCAGCCATCCGAATATTGTCGGAGTAAAGGAAGCGAGCGGCGACATTAATCAGATATCTTCGATCATCGAGATGACCAGGGAGGATGATTTTGCCGTCATCTCCGGAGACGATGGAATCACTCTCCCCATTCTTGCCCTGGGAGGGGCAGGAGTCATTTCAGTTGCTGCAAATATCGTTCCGGGACCGATGATTGAGATGTATGATGCTGTTCAGAAAGGGGATTTTGGAGCTGCCCGGACCATTCATTTCTCTCTCGCCCCTCTATTCAGGGCTATGTTCATTGAATCCAACCCGATACCAGTCAAAAAAGCCATCGAACTGAAAGGAATGCCATCCGGGCCGGTCAGGTTACCTCTGGACGATGCTTCAGAGGCAACATCGGCAAAACTGAAAGAGGTGCTTTCCAATTATGATTAAAGTAGTTATTTGTGGTGCGTTAGGACGGATGGGGATGACCATCGGCGGGATTGTCGACAAAGCCACGGACATGGAACTGGTTGGCGGAGTTGATATGCATGCAGGAACAGCGTATGGTGCTCCGGTTGTTTCAACCGAAGAATATCCGGCCCTTCTCGCGGAGAAAAAGCCTGACGTTGTCATCGACTTTACAGTCGCTGCAGCGTCTGCAGTAAATGTTCCGCTCGCTGCAGCAGCCGGGTGTGCCATCATCCTAGGAACTACCGGCCTTTCTACCGCACAGCGGGCTGATATTGATGACGCTATCAGGAAAGCACAGGTTCCTGCGGTAATTTCAAGCAACTATTCCATCGGGATGAACATGTTCTGGCTCCTTATCAGGGAAGCGGCACGCAGACTCGGGGACTATGATATCGAAGTGACTGAGGCTCATCACCGTTACAAAAAAGATGCACCAAGCGGAACTGCCAAAACCATCCTTGAAATTCTTCAGGAGGAGACAGGGCCAAGGGAGGAACTCTATGGAAGAGAAGGGATGACCGAGCGCGGAAACGAGATAGGCGTTCATGTCATCAGGGGTGGAGACATTGTTGGTGATCATTCGGTTATGTTTGCCAGCAACTTTGAAACTGTCACCCTTTCACATCGTGCGTATGACCGGGGAGTGTTTGCGGAGGGAGCTGTCCGGGCATGCCGGTGGGTAATTGGTAAGAAACCAGCGATTTATGGGATGAAAGATGTCCTCGGCCTGTAAAACAATCACGAAGCAACTCGAAAATTTTTTGTGATCTTTTATCAATGTATGTAGAGAACCTTCATGACAGCAATAATTAACAAAGACTTGTGCACCGGCTGTGAGACCTGCGTTGACGAATGCCCGGCAGTCGCTATCGTAATGAACAGCGATAAGGCTGAAATCAATGACGAACTCTGTGTGGACTGTGGTTCCTGCGTGGATGTCTGTCCTGCAGAAGCCATTACCATGGCATAAATCATTCATTTTTAATTACTAGTACAATCCTATGTACCCAGTATGATCAGTGTAGGAGTACTGGGTGCAACCGGTGCTGTTGGTCAGCGGTTTGTACAGCTCCTTGCGGGTCATCCGTTTTTTGATCTCTCAGTTCTTACCGCCTCTTCACGGAGTGCAGGAAAGAAATACCGTGATGCGGTTAACTGGCGTCTGGAGGTACCATTCCCTGATGATATCGGGGATATCATCGTTTCGGACACCACGATAGAGAGTCTGAAGAAGGTTGACCTGGTATTTTCCGCCTTACCTGCAGATCTTGCCGGTGAGGTTGAGATGCAGTGCGCAAAGGCAGGAATCGGAGTATGCAGTAATGCAAGCACTCACCGGATGGACACTATAGTACCTCTGGTGGTCCCTGAGATTAATGCCGATCATCTCGGGATGATTGATCTGCAGCGTGATGCAGGCATAGACGGGTTTATCGTGACAAACCCAAATTGCTCAACGATTATGCTTACCTGCTCTCTCGCCCCGCTCAGGTCATTTTCGTTTGGTGATCTGAAAGTGGCAACCATGCAGGCAATATCAGGGGCAGGGTTTGAAGGTGTACCCGGTATGGCCATCTTTGATAATCTGATCCCCTATATCGGCGGTGAAGAGGAGAAGATCGAACGGGAGACACACAAGATCATGGGAACTTTCGATGGTGCAGAAGTGTTGAATGCTCCCTTTTCGGTCAGTGCCTGTTGTAACCGGGTCCCGGTTATTGACGGCCATTCCATGTCAGTATGGGTGGATATCAAAGAGCCGGTGGATAAGGTTGTGCAGGCTTTCTCAACTTGGCGTTCCACCCTTCCCGAGCTCCCCTCTTTGCCTGCAAAATCGGTAGAATACCTGGACCAGGTGGACCGTCCGCAACCCCGACTGGACAGGATGAAAGGAAAAGGAATGACCGTTTCGGTGGGACGAGTCAGGCCGGGGATACGATACCAGGCCATGGGACATAATACCATCAGGGGAGCGGCCGGAGCATCAATCCTGAATGCCGAACTGATTTATGACAGAGAGTACCTCTGACCCATTTTTTCAGAATGACATACGTAGAGGATGATAATACCATCTTTGTCGGGAACAAGCCGGTGATGAACTATGTTCTCGCTGTCGTTACCCAGTTCAATAGTGGTGCACAGGAAGTCATTGTGAAGGCCAGAGGAAAGGCAATCTCCCGTGCTGTGGATACAACCGAGATAGCTCTTCACCGGTTCCTTCAGAACGTGGATAAAAAATCCGTTGTCACCTCAACTGAGATGATTGATACAGAAAATGGAACGACCAACGTCTCAAGCATTGAGATCATTCTGGTCAGCAGAATCGAAACAAACACGACAGCAGCCTGATTAACCTCATCCACACCGAAGATTTTTAACCTCTCGAACCGTACAACCTGAGAATGAACCGGAACATCCGGGCGTTCCTTCTCGTCTCTCTGATTGCTTTCATTCTGATCATCTGTTGTAATGGAATCGTTCTAGCAGATGAGCAGTCACCAAAAGGGTACATCTCTCTTCAGACGGTGAATATCTCCCTTCAGCCCGGATATGCAGACCTTCATGTAACCTACAACCTGGATGATGCATTTCGTTTTCTCATCCTGATGTTTGGAGAGAATGATGTGAAAATCCGTCTGATGGAGATGCTTGCATTTGAAAATGCAACGATTAGCAGGATGGATTTCGATTCAGCGGAACTGAAGATCTATGATATCAAACCGGTATATGGAGACGGATTATACTGGTTCCCTGCCCACCGCTTTGGAACGAGCATTCCCTCCCTGAACATCAGCTCTAACCAGTCATCATACCAGTATGAGAATATTACCAGACTGGAAGAAGGCATTGTGTATTACTGAACGAATAAAAGTATCTCCGGATTTATGACAGCCGATCTGCTCAGCTTTACCCTTTTTACTCTTTCCTCAGTGATGATCGTTGTCAATCCTATCGGAGCGATGATGGTATACAATTCTCTCACTGCCTCGATGGATTCATTGACGAAGAAACAGGTGGCAGTCAATGCCTGCCGGCTCTCAGCGATTGTTCTCCTGTTTTTCACCCTCTTTGGATCTGCCCTTCTTGCCCTGTTTGGCATTACCATAGAGGCATTTACCATAGCCGGGGGCGTCCTTCTCTTCGGGATTGGTATGGAGATGGTCTATGCCAGAACATCGCGGGCAAAGATGACGGCAACTGAGAAATATGAAAGTATCGACGCAGATGAAGTATCATCCATGCCTCTTGCCTTTCCTATGATTGCAGGGCCGGGAACCATTACAACCGTCATCGTGCTTGCAAAGGATGCACAACCCCTGATACAGCCGGTTTTCCTGGGAATTATCATCTTTTCGGTCCTGATTACCATAATCCTTACCTATCTGCTCCTGGTTTCAGCAGAGCGGTACACTCATCGGATTGGTCAGCGGGAATACCGGGTGATCAACCGGCTGATGGGGATTATGCTGATGGCTATCGCTGTTCAGTTCATCATTAACGGGATATCACAGGCCTTTCCATCTCTGGTCGGGTAAGAGAGAACTGAGAGGGAAGCCAAAAAAAATCAGGCAGGAAATGCTTCGAGGTTCATGGCCTCGTAACACTGCTTAAAGAGTTCTCGTGTTTCCAGAGCTTCATCACGATCCAGTTTCTGTATGGCAAATCCTACGTGAACAAGAACGAAATCTCCGATCTTTGCATCAACCAGATCGATGCGGATCTCCTGTTTCAGGTTTCCAAAGTCAACAACTGCGACGTTATCCTCACGGATTTCAATAATTTCGGCAGGAACTGCAATACACATAGGAACCTCGGGATATAGTCTTCAACCACTATGGTCAAAGCCGATGGAGAAAATTGGATCTGAAATCATAAAAACCTGATTATATGCGATGGCGATCCCATCATCATCAAGAGAGAAAGAGATGTTCAGGTTGAGACTTCTTCTCTTTGGACCAGGTTGACCCCTCCACGTAAGCATCAACATTCTCGCGGTCAACAACAGTAACCGGGGTTTCGACAAAGGGACCCGATAGTTCTCCATTCCTGATCGCTTTCATTTCCTTGATGATTGTCTTGCCCATCCGGGAAGGATAGACACCAAGGGTTGCTGTCATCGTACCGTTACGAATCATCTCCAGAGTGGGAAGGTTTCCATCGATACCCAGGCAGAACACATCTTTATTAACCTCTTTTCCCTGATCCATAACAGCCATAGCTGCACCGATTGCCATCTCATCGCTGTTGCCATAGAAAACTTCGATATCAGGATCTGATATCAGGGCGGCACGGGCTATCTGCCGGGCTGTCTCCCGATCCCATCCTGCGACCTTTTCACCAATAATCCGAAGACCGGGACTCTGGGTAAGAGCTGCCTTAAAACCTGCAGTCCGCTGTTCTGCATGAAAACCCGGGAGACCACGAAGGATGAAAATTTTTCCCTGAATCGTCTCCGGAGCGTCATTGTGTTTCTCTGCTAGTCTCCTCACCGCATAATACCCCATCTCAGCTCCTCCCTTAAACTGATTGTACCCGATATATGCAGAAATATTCTGATTATCCAATGGAGTCAGGGTATTGTACAACAGAACGGGTATCCCCGCAGATATTGCATCATCAATCTCTCCGGATAATGCCGTGCCATTGAGAGTATTGAGACTAATCATACTCACGTTCTGCTCAGTCAGGGTTCTCATTGCAGTTTTCTGTGCAGAAATGTTCTCTTCGAAATCAGGGGTCAGGACCACCACCTCCCAGCCCTCACCTGCTGCAGAAGTCATTGCAGCTGCAATCAGTTCCTGATGGAAGGGGCTTGAGCTTCCTGATGGAATAATCCCAACGACGACGGGATCAGTATCACTATCCCTGGATGGTGTATCCACCTCATCAGCACATCCACACGATATGCAGAAAAGAGAGACCAGAAGAAGTGTAACCAAACCGGAACCGGGACAAAGATGCATACAATAGGTACAAAAGAGAAAGGGAAAAATCTTCCCTAAATGAAATTCCGGGTTATTTCTTGCGAACTGCCCGGATGAGGATGTCTTTCATATAGTTATTGGAAACCTCATTCTCCGGGTTAATTGCCAGCGCATCCTGAAAACACTGCTTTGCATGACTGTAATCCTTCATCTGATACCTGACGTATCCCAGCGCAGCATAGATCTCATCCACCGATTCTGATTTCATCCATTCATGATCCTTTCCAGAGCATTGTTCGATGAACTCAGAGAGAATTTTATTGGCGGATTTGTAATCCTTTTTGTCGATCAGATCCTGAGCCTTTTTTCCCAGAACATCAAGTTTTGCTGATAAATCTTCCTTGTTTTCTTCATTATTCACTGATTCGGATTCAGAAGGTGTCTCCCTGATCTCTTCAGAAACCGGACATTCTACACCCTCTGCCTCCTTTTTTTGTTTACAGAGGATATGGTTGCGAATCGTGTCAATTTTCCTTATCTCATCCTTATTTTTGCACAGTTCACGGGCATGATCCAGGTCGGTTAGTGCAATATCATGAATATTCAGATAATATCGTGCCATCCCCTTGTAGAAATGGGGAAGGTAATCCGTGTCTCCCTCCCCGATCATCGTCTCAGCCAGATCCACTGCTTCCTGGTAACTGCCCTTTACAATGAGGGTTTTTATCTTTTGTCTGATATCTGCAGTATCGGTTCCACCCTTCTCTTTATGTATTTCGGATTCAGCACTGTGCTCCTCAATCTCATCTGATACCAGTTCCGGCTCCTGGCCAGAAGGAAGAGAAGATGAAATCGTTTCAGCTGCGCTGTCAAGGGAAGAAGAAAGGGTGGTTACCAGGGGGGTTTCAGGCTGAATCTGCTCCCCTGCTGATACCGCCAGGGCAGTTTCAGTTAGCGAGCCCGAATCAGCACCTGCCTTTACACCAAGAGACAGGAAATCTGAAGGTAATCCTTCACTTCCCCTGGAAGAGGTGACATGGGAAAGGGTTGAAGGAAAACTGTGCATCTCTGTATGGATAGCAGACCCGGATTTTAAATCAGGGATACTCAACAGATCAGATGAAATTGCAGGCTTTGAAAGAGTATCAGATTCTCCAGAAGATGATGTGGAAGAGAGAGAAACGACGGACTCGGAAACCGGTGAGAGGGTTGCAGCATCATTCTCTGACTGGATCTGTATCTCTTCAGCATTTTTCTGGACAGGTAATGGTTCACTTATTATCGATGAAGAGGAACTCCGGATTGGCCGGTCATCAAAATCATCATAATCTTCAGAATCGGAACCATCACGGACAATCGCAAGAGTATCAGAGACCGAGGCCTGTTTTACTGGAGGGCTTTTCAAATTCAACGTGCTCCTTTCAGGAGCAGGGATCGGGTCTGCAGCTTTTTTGGGAGAAACTGCATCATTAGTACCGGTTTTCTGAAACTGGGTCTGCAGCTCATCAGGAACTTTCATTGCAGACTGTTGCATGGCCAGGGTGTACTCATTGAAAAGGGAGAGGATCTCTTCATATTCCGGAGTGGAGAGATCTCCGGTCGCATATCGATTATTGAGGATCCACAGAGGGGTTGACTGATCGTAGGCAAACTGTTCCTGAGTCAGGTTCGCAAACATCTCTTCATATTGGGAGGAATCAATCTCACCTTCTGCATACCTGATATGCAATATGTGTAAAGGTGGTGACCAGGGTTGCGAATAGAGATTCCTCATGAGATTTGTGAAATTTTCCTGATACTGCGCAGCAGTAATTTCACTTTTCGCATATCTCATCTGAATGATCTTCAGGGAAGATGTCTGCTGAAAAGATGAGACATTTTTCATCAGGTGAGACATGATCTCCTTATACTGGGTTGTCGTGATCTCCCCTTTCGCCAGTCGTACCTGGACTGCTGATACCGGACCGTCGCTCTCCATATTATCCCCCCACTACATGCTTCGTTATCTATCAGTATCATATATTTCTATGCATGGTAATGAGGTTACCTGACCCTTTTCCAACGAGACAGGAGAAGCAGTTATGAGAGACATGACTCAGGACAAGGATAAATCAGATTTTATTGCGCGGAGATTCAATTAATCTTTTTATGTTATCAGAGTGTTACACACTCCATTTCCATCAGAGGAAACCTCTTGAATTCCTGCAGACAAGGTAGTAAGGCGCAGCAGAATAATCACCAGATACACTGTTTTATCACGAATTGCACCGATTTATATGACTGATCAGAATCATCCGATTATCAGCACATTTTTTGCTTTACTGGTTATCCAGACCATGATTGTAACGGCTTTTGCCGATACCCTACCTTTCAGCTCATATTTGGATCAACAATCCTGCGAATCAGGCATAGTATCCTTATCCAGTGCAGAATTGTCACAAATGATTCATTCTGATTCACCATCATTTCATACCGCTTCTATCGTGGACGGGGATGGAAAGGTGTGGGACGGAGTCCTTCTCCGTGAACTGATCACTGGCATTGAAGGAGAAAAGACATTACAGACAATTTCACCGGAGAATGGGTATGATCAATCCAGGTCTGCAGATCTGTATGCTGTGATCACCGGTTCAGATGGAAAAGAACGTATCCTGCAGGCAGGGGAGATCAACAGTTCCCGAAATTACCTCCTTGCTGATACCCTTGACGGATACCCGCTGTCCCGGGAAAATGACGCATACCCGTTTACTCTGGTAGGAAAGGGAATCCAGGATGACGACTACATCCGGGGTGTTTTTAAAATTGGAATATCAGTAAAGGAGCAGATCAATCAGACAGAATATAAGGGACCCTGAAGCCTGAGACGCTCTTTCCGCTCCCGGTAATCCGGAAGCAGGAGTTCAACCAGGTCCCAGAATCTTTCCGAATGGTTCGGATGTCTGATATGACATAGTTCATGGACAATCACATATTCTATCAGTTGAACTGGTGCCATAGCAAGCCTGATGTTCAGGATAATGCCCCTTGGAGAGCATACTCCCCATTTTGTCTTTTGATTCCCGTATTTTATGCGAGGGAGAGGGATTCCGAGAACTTCGCACCAGGAATCCAGGAAAGGGGCTGATACTTCCCGAAGAGTGGACTCCAATACCTGCAGGTATTCTCCCCTGATATACGACCGTTGTTCTGATTCAGCAAGACCGGACGGTACAGGAACCCGGATGATACCGTCACGAAGATCAGTTTTTTTCAGTTCTGTATCAAATATCACTGAAAGACGGCATTCAGAGCCAAGCAGAAGAAGTACCTCACCATCCCTGTACATTCGGACCGGAGAGGAGGGGCGAGTGGTATTGGTCACCTGTTTTATCACCCATGCTGCTTTTTCCTGAAGAAAGAGTTCTATCCGCCCGGATGAAGCGCCGGGAGGGATAACCACCTCAACATTTTTTTCCGCAGTGACTTTGAGAATGATGTGTTTTGCCCGCCTGCTCGTGCGGATACGATACGGAATCTGGATGCCATCACAGGGAAGAAACCGAATTCCTGATACATCAGGCTGAGAAGATGAGGCAATAGCAAGTGTTTTGAGCAGCCATGACTGTTTTTCCTGAATAAACCTATCAATATCCCCGGATAAACAATCGTACGGTGCCACCAGGATAACCTCATTCCCTGAATGAACTTTCAGGGTCAGTTTTTTCACCCTGACCTTGTAACAGACTGATATGCGTATCTGACCCGCAGGTGTGTGAATAATCCTTTCATCGTCTGGTCTCCGGCATCGTGGATCATACCGGAGTGTCATGCCGAATATCCATTCTGAATTGCTATTCAGCAAAGCAGCAATATCTTCCCCCGTTGCATCAGACCGGGCTTTTACCTCAAGAGTACCGTTATGATGGTAGAGGAGAGAATTGTGCCGGCGTTTGTGAGAATAGGTGACAATATACCGGATAGGGATGTCATGGATAATGAAAACCGATTCCGACGAAAGAGAACGTTTACGATCCTCTTCATCCCTGATACGACGATCTATTATCGCGTATTCTTTGGATATTTTTTGTATTACTGAATCACAGTCATACGAAAAAGGAGCATAGATCTGGAGAAGTCCGCAGTCTGATATCTCATACCGGACTTTCTCATCTTCATGGGTCCATCTTATCCGGTACGGTATTTCTCCGCCGCTCCAGGAGATCTGTCCGTGAAAATCCTCGGGCAGAGGAGACGCTGAAAACCCGGGAAGAGTTGTCTGCATAGATCTGATCAGGGCTTTTGACCGCTGGCAATGAGATTGTAGGCAAGATAGGGGACTTTTTCCTCAATAAAAGGCTCTACTCTTTTCGCAATCGAAAACAGCGGCTCAGTGAAGGTAAAGTGGGCAAAAGAACATTTGAAAATGGATATTTCGGTGTAACCCGCCTGTTCAAGAAGATCATACATCTCCTTTGCGGTGTAGTAGTGCTCTGTGAATTTCCCGACTCCGACCCTGCGTATCTTCATCTTTTCCCCGATTACAAAGAGAGCAGGAAGACCGGAGGTGAAAACATTTTTCCCAAGAGTGCATACCGCGATTCTCCCCCCGGGTTTAAGAATCCGCAGGCAATCCTGCAATGTCTGCATCGGTCTTGTCAGGTATGAGAAAGCAAGGAGGCTGGAGACCGAGTCAAATGAATCAGGTTTAAACGGGAGGACCTCTGCATTTCCGACAAGAAAATGTTCATCGGGAAAAAATGTCACAGCCCTTGAGATCATCCCGGTACTGATATCTATTCCGGTCACCCTTCCTCCCTGACGAAGATATCTCCTGATAAATAGACCAGTGCCGCATCCGATATCAAGGAGC
>CAZXRT010000026.1:5218-12428 GCA_964642535.1 uncultured Methanospirillum sp. | reverse complement strand
CCCCTCATCCAAACCCGAACCACCAAATAGCAGATCCGCCCCATAGTATACCAGCGGGGACTATGATAGACGAAGATCTGAAGGGAAAATATGAACGCGGACTTCGTGCATTCAGAAACAAGGAGTACGAGACTGCAATCGAATTCTTCTCTGCAGCAGTTGAATATGACGAGAACAACGATAAGGCATGGAATGCACTCGGAACCGCCTGTGCAAAGGTCGGACGATATGCAGATGCCGATCTCTGTTATGAAAACGCCCTGACCCTCCGGCCGGATAGCGATACCTACCTGAAGAACCGGGTCACGAATGCAAAACATCTGAAAAGTCCCCCCGACCTTCCCTCCGGAAATGGGGGATCCCTGCTCGATCGCCTTCCTTTCGATAAAATTCCGGTGGACCGGAGATACATTCTTGCAGGAACAGGCATTTTTGCTGCCGTCCTCTTCGCGATAGCCATCTATATCGCCTTCTTCTCCGCTCCTCCGATTCCTCCCGGCCCGCCGCTTCTCCTCTCGGTGAACCAGACAGGCAGTTCAATTATCCTTGCCAACAACGGAGGATCCGAGATCGGATCCATCGCCTCATTCAGCTGGAAGATTAATGGAAAGGATATCGGAACCGGCACACCGGGAGATCCCGCAACACTGACAGCAGAGCCCGGATCGATAGCCATCGTGCCGCTTGCAGATATTGCAGATACAACCCTGGGAAACGGGATGGAAGTGATGGTCATCGCCAATTATAAGGACGGGGGATCTCTGCTTGCACTGAGCACCACACTCCCGCCGCCATCCCCTGACCTGCTCGCTGCAATAGCACCGGAGATCTCTCCGAACGCCACACCTACACCACCACCCCGGGAGAACAAATTTTCCGCAGGGGAGATCGTCGTTGATGATACCACCAGTTCCTGGTGGGTGATCGTCTCACCACCCGCAAACAACACCTACGTCATCAGCCATGCTGCCCGTGCCATGAATGGAACCTTTCTGCAGGTCGAGGAGGTTACCGCCAGTGTCAGTGCAGATCCCTTTGAAGAGACTGGAAGATCCGTCGGCATGCAGGGAGCGGGGGGAACCCCGGCAGGGATACCGGCCGCAGCTCCACCACCGGTCACCGGAGTTCCGGTCATGCACCCTGAGCCGGTCTTCAGTGCCGGTGACCTGGTGAACAGTGCAGACGGGACCGATTCCGGGATGATCGTGATCCTCGGATATGATCCCGCCACCGACCAGTACCAGACTGATGCCATCACCCGGTACTACTCAGGAGAGTGGGGATATAGGGAAACCAGCACACCGAACTGGTTCCTGCGGGAAGCCCTCGAACGGCAGTACTCACACCGGATAGACCGGATCACCCTGAGCGATGTCGGAATCGGTCACGATTCAGCCCCTCCCCGAAGACCGGTGAAATACCAGCCAGGCAGTATTATCAGCCCGGATAAAGCAGGAATTGACAACCTGGTAATCATCACTGCCTATACACAAGCTGATGATTCGTATACCCTCGATACTGTCCGGTCTGCATTCGGCGGGGGATGGATCATCTCAGGAGAAGCCCGCGATGAGAAAAGGGCCTTTGTCGAGAGGGATTACCCGTACCTGATCAGGACCGTGGACCTTTCCCTGGTCAAAACCCGGTAATACCTGAGTGCTCAACCGGTGCCCTCGTCATTACAAGATTTCCTGGAGAACCGGTGAGAGAGGGGAGGAGTATCTCTGAAGACAGATACCGATCTCTCCTGAAAATGATATCTCCCGCAAGTATTACCCTGAATCCCCCATGTCACTGTGTATCTCCTGTAAAGGAAAAGGGCTCTGCGGCCGTGACCAATGCCCGGTGACCGCACGGTTTCATGCCCAACTCAAGACCATTCCCAGGAGTGGATATACCGGGATGGCACCCTCTGTCTTTGTCGGCAGTCACCAGTACCCTCAGGTTTCAGCAGGCCCGCTCCTGACATCTGACAACGATCATCCCCCTTCCTGGATGCAGCAGGACCTGACGATCAGTGATATCGTCGGTATCAGGGCACAGACGATCCGGGGAACCGCTACTCCCCGACGCTATGAAGAGAACCTCCAGGAGATCGCCCGATCCTCGATCCCGCTCGGAGTGGAGACGGCATTTGACAGGCCGGTCTCTTTTGATCTCCGGTTTGACGGGATGGTAGCCCCGGTTGGCCTGAGCGGAACCATGAAAACCTTCGATCTGCTCGATAACGCAAAAGTATCCCGGGTTGTTGACCGGGTCACAGGTGACACTGACCTGCCTGCTGCAGGTGCCTGTCAGGAACTGTCTGCCGGAGGAACTGACACATACCGGATCATCAGCCTTATGTCAGCCGGACTTCTGGGAGCAGAGAAAAACCGCCATCTCGTCCCGACCCGCTGGGCCATCACCGCAGTTGATGATACCATCGGAAAGGAACTGAAAAAACAGGTCTTCCGGTTCCCTGATTACGAAGGAATCCACCTCTTTTTTTCAAAAAAGTTTGGAAATGCCATTGCCGTCATCCTTATGCCCGGTGACTGGCAGTTTGAGATGATCGAGATCTGGGGAGGTGACACCCTCTGGGCAGGCGGGAGTGAAGTGATCGTTGCTGACCGGGAGGGAAGGACAAAGAGCGGGTACTCCCCGATCACCGGTGCGTATTACTCGGCACGACTCGCGGTCCTCGAATACCTTACAACCATCAGAAGGAACGCCAGAGTGGTCGTTATCCGGTGGATCACCTCCGAATACTGGGCTCCCCTTGGCACCTGGGTGATCAGGGAAGTGACACGACAGGCGATGAAAACCCCGCCGGGCCGCTATGAAGACATTTCGGCAGTGAGCGCTGCAGCATCAGCAGCCCTCGGGATGGATCGGTGGGTGGCTCATTCCACACTCCTGCCGCTTGTCAAAACCCAGCGATCTCTCGCTGATTTCTTCTGATCTGCAACCATAATTCTTACCTGTACCCGTGTAATAATTAGGAACATATCTCCATGGGACAAGCATCATCATACCGGATTGCCGCTATTGCGATTGGCCTCTGCCTGCTGGTAGCGGCGGCAATCACGATACTTGGTACACCCCCGACACAGACAACAGAGACGATCCGGCAGATCGATCTCACCGGGAAAGGAACGCCTGCCGCGATCGTCCCGGATGAGACCGGTTCTGCAGGTTCTCAGGGAAAGAGTAACAAGATCAGAATCCTCTGGTACGACAGCCCCAGCCGGACATATACCTTTCGTGATTATGACCGGCCTGATGGAACAGACCCCGCTTCCTGGACAGATGCTGATCTTCCACAGCCGGAAAACGGAACCATCCAGCGCCAGCCTGCCATGGTCCGGTTCCTGACCTGGGACGGGGCCATTGAGAAGATGACCGGGACGAAGTATATCGCTGACCAGGAGACGATTACGAGTATTCTGAACAGTTATACCCTCATCGCTCCACCTTCCGGGGCAGACTTGGGACCACTCCCCTCTCTGACGCCTGCACAATCCCCGGCTCCCCAGGTAACTGCGGCACCCGGGATGCTGATTCCGACCATGAGCAATCCGTGTAACCAGGGAGACGGAACAATCCGGGTCTCATTTGGATACACCAGCAGACACAACACCCCGGTGAGCCTCCCAATAGGCGAGACAAACCGGTTCACCCCTGGCGATCCTGACCGGGGACAACCGGATACGTTCCTTCCCGGGATCCACCATGATGTCTTCTCAGTCACGTATCCTGAAAGCGGAACCAACATCGTATGGAACCTGATGAACACGGTTGTCGGAGCAGGATATGTTCCCCGGCTGCAGGCTGGCATGCACTATGAACCTGCGGAAGGGTATGCTCCGCTGACAGTCAGGTTCCAGGATCAGTCATCGGGGGGGACAACGAGCAACCCCCTGACCGGGATGTGGGACTTTGGTGACGGCACCACCGCGGACGGAAGTGAGATTACACACCGGTATGAACTCCCGGGAAGATATCAGATCAGAAGACTTGCCAGTACCTCATGCGGGACAGAAACTATTACCGGAGCCATATCAGTGCATAGTGCCGAATTTTCCGTACATCCCGTGGATTCCTCACAGAGAACATACCGGTTTACTGATACTTCGGGCGGAAACCCGCAGGTCACATTCTGGGACTTCAATGACGGATTCTCTTCCTGGGAGAAGGAACCGGTGCATACTTTTGCTGCACCCGGCACCTATGCAGTCGGGCTGACGGTATCAGGAAAAGCAGGATCCGGATCCCGGGTTCATCCCCTGGTCGTTTCCTAAGGGGTAGCCTTCGCTGCAGTTCAGGTCCAGGCAGAGGAGATGCCGATCCTCACCGGGTCCAAAATACCCATCAACGGTGCTGATAATCCGGTACCCGGCACGTGAATAGAGAAGAAGGGCCCCTTTGTTGAAAGGAGAACAGGAGAGAAAGATCTTTTGTACTCCGCTGCTTCCGAGAGCCTGGTGGGCATGCTCAATTAAGGCAGTTCCGATCCCCTGCCGCTGCATTTCAGGCTCTACCCTCAGCCTGAGAATCCAGGCAATTGAGGGATCACCTGGTGCGGGTGTGCTGACAAGATACCCGGCCACTGACTCCCCTGAAATCGCAATGAAGAAGGTATGGGGTGAGAGGGTCATCATCTGTCTGACAAATACCGCCGCCGGGTACCGGTCTTTTGCCTGACCTTGTTCAAGAGTTGTGACCGCATGATAATCGCGGTCAGTTATCGGTCTGATCTGAACGTCCACCCTGTATTCCTCCATCTATCGGGAGATTATTATACTATCAAATCATTAAAAGGGAAATTGAGTGAATAAACCTTATGCCTGTAACCAGAACCTTGTTCCACCTCCTGCTCATCTGCACCCTCATCCCGGTATCCGGCTGGGTTGTCCTGGCTGATAATTCCAATCAGACCGCGAATAACCTCTCTGCCTCCAACCAGACAGGAGCTGCTGAAAAAGCATTTACCACCTGGTATACCCTGGGAATGAAAGCTCTTTCTGAGGGGAGGTACCAGGCTGCAGCAGATGCCTTTACCGCAGCATTGAGACTGGACCCCGGCTCCGTGCAGGCACAGACCGGTCATGACCATGCCCTGGCAGAGCTTGGCAGGAAAGACGAAGCTGAGGCGACACTCCGGGCAGCCATGAACAGATCAACCGATGATGAAGCAGGATTAGGCCTTGGAATGGCCCTGAATGCAGCAGGTGAGTATGCCCGGGCACTTCCATATCTGATAAGCGCTACAGAACAAACACCACATGACTATACCGCCTGGAACCGGCTCGGCGCTGCATACGCAGAACTTCACAGATATGAAGAAGCCCTGACCGCGGTCAGAACATCCCTTGGTATCTCCATCAGTCAGGCAGAGGGATGGAGAATGTTAGGAGAGGTGCTCTACAATCAGGGAAGATTTTACGAATCCGTCGCCGCATACGAGAAGGCTATCAGCCTGAACCCTAAGTCCCCGAATGCCTATGCAGGCCTTGGAAGAGCATGGGACGCCCTGGGAAGATCCGACGAGGCGATCACTGCGTACCTGAATGCGACCGGCTCGATGCCTGACAGGAGCGATTACTGGCTCTTTCTGGCGGATGCCTACGAACGGGCAGGAAAAACGAATGAGGCAGCAGATGCCCGTGCAATGGTAAACCAGACAACAGGGGAGGAAGACCTTTCGGAGAACGAATCATCCGTGACAGGAAATTACGGAGTGCAGGACGGTAATATCAGTCCATCTGGTCAGATCACGAATATTTCAGCAGAACAACCATCAGACATGAAAATGGCCGAAGAGATATCACCAGGAGATCCCGCCTGAATGACCAGGGGATCCTGCGATCTTCTCCACAGCCTTCAGAATATAGGCGGCCTGGTAGGGTTTCACGACATATCCGCGTGCACCCAGCCTGCGGGCGAGTTCCACCATCCCATCCTCTCCGACTGAGGTGCAGAGCATCACTTTTGCATCCGGATACTCTGTTTTAATTCGCCGGAGTGTCTCAATCCCATTCAGATCCGGCATAATCAGATCCAGGATCGCCAGGTCCGGAATCATCTCGCGAAAAAGGCGGATCCCCTCTTCACCACCGCTGGCCATGCCTGCGATCTCATATCCGGCCGATACAAGGATATTCCTGAGCAGATTCCGATCAAAATCAGTATCGTCAACTATTAGGATCCGTGGCATCCCCACCCCTCACCATCTCAGCATTTCTCCTGATCCTGACTTAAAACTGCCGAATATCTCTGCCATGACAGGGACTGGGCACTCCGGCTCATGATACGGGATCGGATCCGGTATCCGGGTAGGGAAGCGTAAATGAGAATGATGCCCCGTTCCCGGGTTTTCCTTCTGCCCATATCTTGCCGCCATGGCGGAAGATAATCCGCTGCACGGTTGCAAGCCCGATCCCGTTTCCGGGAAATTCATCAGCGGAATGGAGACGCTGAAGAGGAATAAACAGAAGATGTGCCTTATCGGGATCAAACCCTGCCCCGTTGTCCCGGACCGTCACGGTTTTCACGCCGCTGCGGTTATGCATCCCGACATCAATCCTGGCCTGTGGGCACTTTCCGGTATACTTCCAGGCATTTTCCAGGAGATTCTTCATTGCGATCAGGAGAAGCCCGTGATCCGCTGTCACTGTCATCCCCGGCTCAACTGACCAGATCACTGTCC
This sequence comes from uncultured Methanospirillum sp., assembly GCA_964642535.1. Taxonomy (GTDB): domain Archaea; phylum Halobacteriota; class Methanomicrobia; order Methanomicrobiales; family Methanospirillaceae; genus Methanospirillum. The sequence goes on along the minus strand of CAZXRT010000026.1, from coordinate 5,737 downwards.
TGTCAGGTTCATCTCCTGATAGCCCGGTCAGGATCTCAGAGGAGATCGCACTCAGGTCAACCGGTTCAGGAACAAGAGTGGTACGGGTCACCCGGGAGAGACGGAGGAAATCGTTGACCAGTTCATCCATGCTTACCGCAGCCTGCCGTATCCTGCGCAGACAGTCCTGGCCATCAGGGGGAAGATACTCAAGATAGGACTCTTCCAGGATCCGTGAGAACCCGTCAATGGCAATCAGGGGTGCCCTCAGATCATGGGAGACAGAATAACTGAACGAATCAAGTTCCCGGTTGGCAGCCTCCAGTTCAGCTTCCAGACGGGAGCGTTCCTGTGCCATCCGGATCGTGGCATGCAGATCTCGTTCCCGGAATGGCTTGATCAGATATCCAAACGGCTTTGCCTCCCTGGCTCGTTCAAGAGTCTGGTCATCCGCATATGCGGTCAGAAAGATCACCGGAATATGATACCGTCCGGCAATATCCTCTGCAGCATCAATCCCGTCAATCATTCCCGCAAGGT
>CAZXRT010000026.1:2999-5118 GCA_964642535.1 uncultured Methanospirillum sp. | reverse complement strand
TACCGTCCGGCAATATCCTCTGCAGCATCAATCCCGTCAATCATTCCCGCAAGGTGGATATCCATCAGGACAATATCCGGACGTACCTCCCCCGCAAGGTTGATAGCCTCTTCACCGGTCGGTACCGGGCCGGCTACCTGATAACCGAACTTACGCAGCTTTGAAGCGATTGATTCTGCCACAATCGCCTCATCCTCAACGATCAGGATCTGTGTCGCGATGATTCCCCCTTCTTTTCTTGATCCGGAAACCTGATAGTAAAGCGTGCTCCCTCACCTTCCTCCTGCCCTCCGATCATAACCGAACCTCGGAGCTGCCGGGAGAGAAGCCTGACAAGTCTCATCCCCAGACTATTGCACGCATCAATCGAGAAGTCAGGAGGAAGACCGGCACCGTCATCGGAGTACACAAGGAGGTAAAACCCGTCTTCGTGATCCAGCCTGACCCTGATAGTGCCCGTAGCCTTTCCTGCGAATGCGTGTTTCATCGAGTTTACCATCAGCTCATTCACGATCAGACCCAGGGTGACAACAGTATCAAGCCCGAACCTGATATCTCCCACATTGATCTCGGTCCTGATATCCCTCACCGTTGCGATACTGGTCGCAAGTTCATCAGCCAGGTGTTCCAGGTAGACATCAAACGGAAGATCAGAGATAGAGTCACTCCGGTACAGAGTCTCGTGAACCAGTGCCATCGAAGCAATCCTCTGTTCACAATCATGGATCGCTGCGATAACCCGGTCATCGTCAATATACTCCTCCTGGAGCTGCAGGAGGCTTGAGATGACCTGCATGTTGTTTTTTACCCGGTGATGCAGCTCGCGAAAGAGCACGTCCTTCTCATCAATCGTCCGCTGCAATGTCTCCTGGTACTCTTTCATCTCGGTGACATCGATGATCACCCCGCGAATCCCGGAGAACCTGCCATCCCTGATGATCGGAGAGAGGGAGAGAAGGACCGATCGGATCGTCCCGTCCTGGGCCTTCACTGAGAAATCTCCGCTTCTGATACCGGGATCGGTATGGACTTCAGCGAGTACCGCCTTCAGGGTTTCCTGGTCAGCCTCACTGAAAAACTGCAGGAACGGAGATCCTGTCAGAGGGGCTGCAGATGGGGAGAGCAGGGATACCGCTCCCTGGTTACAGAACGTGACCGTATTTTCAGCATCAGCCTCAAAAACCGGTTCTGGGAGGAGATCCGCAAGTTCCCTGAAATGGCGTTCACTCTCTGCCAGTGCCCGTTCAGATAGCCGCTGTTCGGTCTGGTCCCTGATGATCAGCATGATCGCCTTTTCACCGGTCATCGTAACCGGAACGGTGATAAGTTCCCCGAATATCTCCCTGCCCTTGCTGCTGACCATGACAGCCTCGCAGGAGTGAGGAGTGCGGATCCGGGCACTCGCTTCCAGCATCTCGACTACTTCCCGGAAAGAGGACTCCTCAAAGTACTCATGATACGGCCGGGTCATGAATTCATCAAAACTATGAACCTCAAAGAGGACAAGCGCAGCAGGATTCAGATAAACCGGCCGCCGGTTTGAGAGGATGGCAATCGCATCAGGTGATGATTCCGAGAGCTGCATGTATCGTTCCTCGCTCTCAATGAGGGCATCACGGAGTGCCTCTTCTGCCTCTATCCTTCCAATCACGTTGCCAATCTGGGATACGATCGTCTCGAGTGAACCACGGCATCCGATCGGTACTTCATTCAGAGAGTCAGAGCCCAGGATCATCCAGCCTGTGATCTCATCATATCGCTGGACCGGAATGATGCAGATCGAGAGGAAGGGGCTGTCATACCGGTTGAGGTCTGTTGCGCTGTAATACCGGGGTGCCCCGGCGAGGACGGCCAGCAGATCCACATTGTCATTCATCCAGCCTTCCACGAACTGGCGCAGAGAACGCCGGTGAGTCCCACTCTCGCAGACCATCTTCAGGGAACCATCAGACCGGTCCCGCTGGTACACGGCTCCGGTATCCATGGCGCTGATCCGCTGTGTCGCGTCAAGCGAGGCTTCAAGGACCAGCCCGATGGATGAGAGCATAGCAAACTGGATCGCAAGATCCCGCTGGATGGCAACCTGACGGGTAACCTCTTTCTGACTGCTGATATCCCG
>CAZXRT010000026.1:0-2899 GCA_964642535.1 uncultured Methanospirillum sp. | reverse complement strand
TGCTCACTCTCCAGAAGGGCACGTTCAGCCCGGTACTGGCGTGCAGCCTTTCCGATATCATGCGCGAGCTCGGTGAAGAGTTCATCTGCATTCCCCCCTTTCTGAAGATAAAAGTCAGCACCGTTGTTTATTGCCTCTATCACAACTTCTTCCCGGCTTTTTCCGGTGAAGACGATCACCGGAATGTCGGAGTCCACAGACCGTATCGCTTTCAGAAGAGTGATCCCATCCATTTCAGGCATATCATAATCCACGACAAGACAGTCATAGGAGAAGAGCTGCCCGCCTTCTATGGCCTGGACCGGATTGTCGGTGATATCAACCTCAAGAGAGTGAATAACCATCAGATATTCGCTGATTGCCTCGAGCATGGCGGGTTCATCATCGATGAATAAAACCCGGATCGGGGGATCAGTACCGGTCATAAATTGCTCCTGAAATGCAGCAATTCTGCTACATTGAGCTGATGCCGGTGGTTTTCCTGAGTGATACCCACGATCATGCTTATCTTATCCGAATCAGTACAATGGTATATTACACAGAAGCATTATGAAGCAACACACATATTTTCTTCTCCTTGGCCTGATTGCACTGATCGAAGTTGGTATCTTCATATGGTCTGTTGAAAACCTTGAACCGATGGTCATGACTGCCGCTGTGATCATCGGGGTTCTTGCTGCCTGGATCCTCCGCCAGCTTGTCGATGAGGTGATTGCTGACGAGCGGACGCATCTGATCACGGAGAAAGCAGCTCTGCGGACACTTCAGATCCTGGGAGTCATCCTCTTCTCCTATGCCCTTGGTGGAGTCGTAATCAGCCTTCGGGGAGAGATGTTTGGTCCTTTCTCCTACCAGGTAGCCAGGTTTTCATTTTTGCTGATGTTCATCGTGTTTCTCATGATCATCGTCTATGTCCTCTTCCTCTCCTGGTACGAACGGAAATACGGGGCAGGGGGAGAGGATGAAGAATAAAATCAAGGTTTTTCGTGCCATGAACGATCTGACCCAGGAAGACCTCGCACGGGAGGTTGGGGTAACCAGGCAGACCATCCTTGCCATTGAGAAAGGGAAGTACGATCCCTCACTTGAACTCGCGTTCAGGATCTCCAACCGGTTTGGAGTTCATATAGAAGAGATCTTCTCGTATGATCCAGCTCAATCCTCCGATCAGCTCCCTGACACCCAGTAATTTTTTTCCGGAAACCTGAGGTTTTTCATCTGACAAAAGGAATGGCAAACTGTGCTCATAGGAAAGTAGATATAACACAATGTAAATAATACTATACATGCGCAGGCACGTCCTGCACAGGAGAAAAGGAGGTGATACCAGTAGCTGTGTCGCATACCCACCCACACCAACCCATCCGGTATGCCGTCCTCATCAGAGGGTAATTCATGCCAGAATCACTCTCTTCGGCAGGTCTTCGGTAACCCCCCCATCCAGCACTCCCCGCATCAATATCAACCTGCCAGGAGAACGATACACCCCTACCCTTCTAGGCTGAGGGGTACGCGAGAACCCACCGATCCAGATCCAATATCCTCCGTACCGCCGGTTTCTGCAGATGGAGCAGAAACCCCCTCAGCCGGCATCACCGAAGATTCGAACGAAAAACCGTAGTATTCTCTTCTTGGATTCTTTCAGGCAGATACGATCTGTTCTGCTAAACCGGGTAAAAAAAGATATTTCCGGGCTATTGTGTGATTATACCATCACACCTGATGCCGGAGGTCCGATCACCCGTTCAATCTCCTGAACAATCCGACCGGCAGGATATGGCTTGGGAAAGAAGGCAAATGCTCCGGAACGACGGGCGAGGTCGGCTATTACCTCATGGCCAAACGAGGAACAGACCATAACCGGTATTGCAGGATATGCAGCCCGGAGAGAGCGGAGAAGGTCCAGGCCGTTCATATCAGGCATGACCAGGTCCAGTGTGATCATGGAAGGACGCAGAGAACGCAGAAGGCGGACTGCTTCAGTCCCTGAGCCTGCAGCCCCCAGAACCTGGTATCCGGCATCGATCAGGATGCGACGGAGTTGCTCCCTCTGAGCAGGGTTATCATCAACAATAAGGATACCACTCATAACCTAAAAGCCCCGGTTTTAGTATGCTGAATTATATCTCTGTGAAGCATATAAATGTATGCCATGCAATCCGTGGATTTTTGGATTTATTTATAAAAAAGGGCAAGCCATAGGGCATAGATGGCCACCTGGAAGAGGGTCAGCGGAAGACCGGTAACAAAAAAATCACGAAACGTGATCCTGATGCCCGCTTTTTCAGCCTGCTGTACTACGATGACGTTACTTGCCGCACCAAGAATCGTAAGGTTTCCTGCTATCGTCGACCCGGCCGCCAGGGCCAGCATACCTCCGGCTGAGATCCCGGCTGATGCAATAACCGGCTGAAACAGGGCAATAAACGGGACATTCGAGATAAACTGTGATACGATGATACTGGTGGCAAGGAGCAGGGGTACAGAGGTCACTTCCCCAAAGGGCACCGAAGACTGGAACCAGCCGGAATCGTATACCCCCTGCATGAGAACAAACATCGAGACAAAAAAAAGGAGGGTTCTCCAGTCCACTCCCCTGAGAAGGGAGAGACGATCACGGGAGAGGAGTAAGACAGGAAGGGCTGCAATGAGGGCCATCATTCCCAGTGGAAACAGGGCTGATCCCCCAAGGGCAGAACTGATGATGCGGGCGAGGATCAGAATGCCCAGAACCAGAAGTGATACCCGGGTTGCAAGGGCTGACCGGAGATCCTGCCCTGAAGACGGGAGCATGCACAACCCGTATTCATGATCATCTGTCTCTACAAACCGATTCCGCATCACGAGATAGATCAGACCCAGGGAGATAAGCGTGGGGATGAGAAGGCCGGCAGCAAAC
>CAZXRT010000025.1:0-12477 GCA_964642535.1 uncultured Methanospirillum sp. | reverse complement strand
CTATTATAATCTGGCATACCGCAGGAGAACAATGGGTTTTTCACAGAAGAAAAAAGAGGTATGACACGACTAAAATTCACTATCCTGCCCTGTTCATCGGGCACGTGGCAATATCGGGAAGCAGTGATATCATCAGATACTCAAAGCCTCTGGTAAAAAAATACCTGGAGCTGTCATCAGATCTGCGGTGATCTCAAGATCTGAAAGATCATCCCTTCCTTTTGTTGTGTTTCAATTCTGGATGATAAGCCTGAATCAACGGCCTCACCCGGTCATGAATTTTAAAAAACCCTGGGAAGTATCAAATCCGGGTGATACCTGCCTTGCTTTACCCGGGATGCTGCCAGTATTTCTGACCTTCAGGTTTCTACTTCGAATGCATAGATGCTGTAACCGAATTTCGGGTCCGGATGTGTCATCCCCACAATATGAACGGTTTCGCGGAGCTTGGGAAGATCGCCGGTGTACCTGACGACCATGGAGCTCTGGGTGTTTTTTGTGATACACAGCGGACAGCTGATCTGGTCAGCCACGCTGAACATATGGTTCGGAGAATGCATCTTTGAGACGATGGCATCCAGTTCTATCCTCAGTCCGGAATACCGCTCCGGGTTGGTGAGCAGTGTCTGAACATCGGGAACCCGGACCGGTTCTGAAGAGTTCTGGGGGAGGATTATAGTGTCCCGTCCGTCTTCCCTATCACCATCAGCATACGCCCCGATGATGAGAGAGAGGGTGCAGCAGAGGAGAAAGAGAGCATTATGTATTCGCATGGTAGTCTTACTACAGATTCCTCTTCATCCCATAAGAGAATACTCCCGTACAATGCAGGGAATTTCCTCCCTGCCGGGTAGTCTCTTCCTCCCGGGTCTGAAAAAGGATCCCGGTTAATCACCTTTCATCGGAGGAATGCCTCCAAAGAAAGAGATGATGGATTTTTGCTTTCTGGAGAGTCGTGATGGTGAGACTGAGGGCTGGTATGATTTTACAATATGAATCGGTCTCAATTCAGTGATTAGTGATTCAAAGGTGGTCACATCAGGAATTTGTGCAGCCTTCAGACGATTGAGGATCAGGCTCCTGATGAGCATGGTCAGGAAACAGATGAAAAAGATCCCTTTCCGGATTCGTTCTATCCGGTAGCTGCGAAAATCCCGCTCAAGCTGGGAGATATACTGACTCATCTCCTGTTCTAATGTTCCACGTAAGTCGGCGAGTGAGAAACACTCCTCCCAGGTGAAGTTACCCTGGTACAGGACACAACTTCGGCCGAATTTTTTTATCGCAAGGCCCATCTCTTCCTGCTCGAAGCGGATATGGCTGGCATCATTTTTTTCTTCGATGATGAAGAAGCGACGAAACGGGCCGGCTGCTTCGTTCAGAAGATCCCGGATGGTTCCGGGGTAACCTTTCGTCTCCTGGATAAGGTCACGTACACTCTGCAGATTTTTATGAAAAACCAGGCGGTCAGCCTGCTCTTTCCTGATATCATGGAGAATATATCCCGGCACATTGGTCTTTCCAAATTTCACTGAAAACGGCCGGACATAACATGCTTCTCCATGATAGTACCTGATGTTTGCAGGATGATCCATCTGTTCACCCCACGCCAGTACATGAGGGGCGACAGGCCCATACGAAGCATCGGTCCTGGTGATGAACGGGCAGCCGGCATGGATGAGCCTGAGCATCAGTGAAGGAGACAGGTAATCCCAGTGGGGGACGATGATTCCCCCTGGGATCTTGCCTGAACTGACCCGTTCAATGGTGTCTTCGATAACCGCACGCTGGAACTGGAATGCTTCAAATCCTGCCAGGACCTGCTTAATGGGATCATACTGAATTCTGACCCCCAGTTCCCGCTCCAGCATCTCTTCAGAATACAGTCCGCTTCCCTTCTCCCGCATGAGTTCTGTGATATCATGAAGACGGAGAGTGAAAAGGACCCGCTGATCTGTTAAATCGTTCACCGACGAGAACATCTGGGAGAAGAGTTCTGCCACCGGGCGGTCAGAGATCTTCTGCAACATGGGCATGAGGGCCTCTTCTTCAAAATCAGCATTGGGAATGAGTTTTGAAATATATGTGCTCTCAAGCCAGGTATTCAGATTAACAGGCGGACAGGGAAAAAGCAGCCGGTTCACTGCCAGGAGAACAACGGAAGCTGCTTCATCGGGTGAGCAGATGGAGAGCAGAGACTCAAGGATGTGATATTCTTTCACCGCCCAGTAAGCCGGAAGGTATTCGCCAAAATCGTAGATCTGGCCGGCCTTTCCTCCCCGATCCTTCTTTACCGGCTCGCCGTCAACGTTTTTCCCCAGGTACCGGGTTTTCTGACGCCATTTTCCCGATTCCTGATCAAAGTAGGGTGTAACCTCATACAGGTACTCCTTCCCTTTGATCACTTTGGTTCGCACAAAAGCCTTCATGGTTCAGGCATCCAATGAGTACAAATAATAAACGTTATTTTTTTATAATGGTGGCAAAATGCAGAAATTATTGAAAATTATCTATGATTGTCTGATTTAGTAGTGGGTAATTTTTTCTAAAAGAATGTTTATCCCCCATTTTATTTATAGATGGTACGGTTACCTTGACCATCAATAACATTGATCTGGCTCAAATTGATGCCTACGAAGCAGAAATTCGGAAAAATCCGAAAGAAGCTGAATTTACCACCCGGCTTGAAGGGAGGTGGTGCTATGAGGAAGGAGGTCCGCAGTTCACTGCCGAAGCAAAGACAAATGACGGCAATGTAACCTTTTCTCTCTCGCATCCGAATTTTGCCGGCCCCGGCCCATGCCCAAGTCCCATGTCGTACGGACTATTCTGGATGGCCGGATGTGCCAGCTCCACCTTTATGTCTGCAGCAGAAAAGAGGGGAATTCAGATTTCGGCACTCCGGACTGAAATAGAGGCAGATCTCAATTATACCAATCAGTTTAATCTTGGAGATCAGCCTCTTATCTCCGCATACCGGGTTGGATTTCATGTAAAATCAGAGGCATCTGATCAGGAGATAGAAGATTTACGTGTTGCAGCGCTGAATGGTTGCATGGCGATGTTTACCATTCGAAATGCTATTCCGCTGAACATTGCTGTTCACCGATAAACGGAGAAATGGTGAAAACGTAATGAAATGCTTGGATGGACGAAACGGACCAGTTATTCTTGGAATCATCATTGGGGTAATGGCCGCTGTATTACAGGGACTGACCATCTCAGCCGGCGGTCCGGAGGCATACGGATTCTGTGCACTCTGCCATACCCGCGACCTTGTGAACGGATTTGTGAACCTCGGGTTAGGCACAAACCTTGGTCTTGCAGCGGTATCAAAGGCAGCTGTCCTTCCGGTACTGACCATGATCGGGGTACTTGTCGGAGGCTTTATAGCTGCACGGATGACCGGGGAATACCGGATTAAAAAGGCCCCGGTAAAAGATATTGTCATCTACTTTATTGGAGGGGTGCTTCTGATGCAGTTTGGCCTCCTTTTTGGAGCCTGTCCATACCGGGCAGCACTCCGGCTTGCGTATGGTGATATGATTGCACTGGTGGGCATTGTCGGTATCATTATCGGTATCTGGGTATCTCTTGCTCTTATCATGCGGTCTGCAGAGGGGGGGGCCTGAATGGCAGGGTGGATTCCAAAAGAACTGGCTGTTATGCTGGTTCCGGTCATTACCCTGATTGCAGGATGCATCATCGGGTACCTGGCCCAGCGGACCGGCTTTTGTGCAATCGGTGGATTCAGGGATTATATCATGTTCAGGCACACCCGCCTGCTGAACGGATTTATCGCCATGCTGGTCAGTGCGTTTATTGCATATGTTCTGTTCCATGCCATCACGCCCGGAGCCTTCGAGCATTTCCCCTGGGCAGCAACCAGCGGTCTTCTGTCTCCGGTCCCGGGAGCCCCGCCTGACCTTTCAACATCTGCATACCTGATCCTAGCTCTTATCGGTGGAGCCGGAATCGGAGTCATCGGTGTGTATATGGGTGGCTGTCCTCTCCGCCAGTTCGTGATGGCAACTGAGGGGAATCTGAAATCATTCTGGTTTGTTATCGGAATGATAGTAGGCAGCATCTTGTTTTATCTCATTACTGTCGGATTCGTCAAGGAAATTCTTCAAGCAACAGGTGTGTAACATGGCACAACAAACACTCGATATAACCGGAGTAGTCTGCCCGTTCTGTGTCCTGCGGGTCAGGACTGCGATGGAGCAGGTGAAAGGAGGAGATGAACTAATCGTTATCAGTGATCATCCTCCGGCTGCAAAGGATTCAATACCCGCATTTGCTGAAATGAACGGATGGAAATGTGCGGTGAAAGAGTCAGGCCCCGGCATCTGGGAACTGAAAATCCACCGGTGACACACACCTCTCTGCGAAATCTTTTTCCCTTTTTTCATTGACTCGTCAGTACTTCTCTGACCACGATGAGCAAACAGGAGATCATGCCGGAACCGTCTGATATCAGGAATGAGACATGCACGAATCTATCGATCCTCATCAACCTCCTAATCAGGAGGATACAGCCGGGGGATTGTGTATCTCTTGTTGTCACCCGGAAACAACTCATCCACATCGAAGAGATACTAACAGAGCGGGGGATTGTAATCAGGCAGCAACCACTGCCTGAAGACCTTCTTATCACCCTGTCAAAGCCTGATGCACCGTGAAAAAAGCGTAAGCGGGTCTTTTACTCAAGGCCCATCTCTTCACGCACTTCATCTTTGTGCATGATGATATCCCAGTTTTTTCCGGTCAGGCAGTACCCGTTCCTGTCGAGAACCAGGACCGGATAGTGAGCAATCTCAGGGGGGATCGGCATTGTGGCGAGTCTTTTGAAATTAACGAGATCCTCAGCCCGAAGGCCGATTTTTCCGCATAACTCCTTGAGTTCGCTGAGCCAGATTCGGAGATCCCGGACATCAATCGGTTCCCATTTCATGATCTGAAACAGTTTCATGTAGACGTCGCGTTCCTGGGCAATATGACGGACGCCTTCTGACTTATCAAAATAAAATTCTATGAAGAGCTTGATGTCCCGGATCTGTTGAGCGGTTTCAAACAGAATATTTCTGCTCTCATTGATCCCTATCCGGACCTCACTTTCCGGGACTTTCGTTGCGAGTTCACGCAGCCTTTTAGACTCATCCTTAATCTCATCAACGTGTTCATCAAGTTCTTTGAGGTAATCTAAAAATTTTTCTTCGATATTTACTCCGAAGAAGGCCTCCATGTGCTCAGAGATATCTGCCATAGATAGTATTCTGACGTAACTGAATAAAAAACCTACATTCTGCACTCATTTATCCATTTCAATTAATATTGTCCGCTGATGAGTTAGGCATAATCGCAGAATGTGCAAGGTATTTACCTGACCACCGATTACCTGATCCTACTATGGATGTCGACCCCCGGTTGTACTCACGGGGAGGTATCATTACTGAGCGGGATCCTGATCACTGTATCATCAGGCTCAGGATTCCTGCAGGAATGACAACTCCGGAACAACTTATCGGTATTGGAAAGATAGCCCGGACATACGGGGATGGCAGAGTTCATCTGACTGTCAGGCAGACTATTGAAATTCCGGGGGTGGATCCTGCCCGGATCGTTCCGATGCTGACTGCTCTCAAGGATAATGGGACCCCTCTCGGGTCAGAGCGTCAGGAGATTGTAAATGTTACTGCCTGTATGGGGACTGATCACTGCAAATATGCAAACATCGACTCCCTGGCTCTGGCACGGGAGATTGATGCCCGGTTTTTTGGCAAGGAGATGCCGGTAAAAATCCGGATCGCGGTATCAGCCTGTCCGAACGGGTGTGCCAGTGAGCGGATGAATGAGATTGGTATCACCGGAGTCAGGGAACCATGGCGGGATCATGATGCCTGCACGGGATGCGGTACCTGTGAAAAATACTGCAGGGAGAAAGCCATTGTTATCAGGCGGGGGATCGTTGACCTTGACAAGACCCGATGCATGGAGTGTGGTATCTGCGTTCTTCCTTGTCCGTTTGAGGTTCTGAAAGCGAGTGAGCCCCGGTACCGTATAACGGTCGGAGGCCGGAGAGGCAGGCATCCGAAACTGGGCAGGGAACTGATAACCGTGTCAGACCCGGAGAAAGTCCTGGTTATTGTGGGCAGGATCATCAAGTGGGTCTATGAACTGGCTTCAAGTGATGAACTCCTTCCCGAGCAGCTGGATGAAATTGGATTTAATGAGTTCAAACAGGGTATCAGGGAAGAGTATGCTGAGAAAAGAAACTGGCCCCCGGTTGCAGATGGAGAATCCGACCTGCTCTGACGAACGGATTATGTAGATCCTCAGGAGAAATACATTCATGCAAAAGTACCAGTGCCTTGAGTGCGCTTATATTTATGATCCTGAGAAGGGTGACAAAACCCAGAATATCCCTCCGGGAACTCCTTTCGAGAAACTGCCACGGACCTGGGTGTGCCCGGAATGTAAGATATCTATCCAGAAAAAGGGGATCTGGGTAGCGAGATAACCGGCCCCTGTCAAATCATCCCCCTTTTATTCTATTTTTCACGGATTTCTGGGCGCTTCAATAAAGGTCTGCGAATATTCTTCAATCTGACATTTTCGGTGCGTCAATCCTTCTGGATTTCATGGGGATGTTCATCTGGGGATAATCAGATCAATTTAATAATGTCTGATGTTAATATCTTGGTAGTAAATGAAGGGATGATTCTGTTCTGATTGGTTCTGTAACTGACCGGCTGAAATCATCCACCCATTTTCATCATGTTTTGCGCTTCTGACCAGCGGGGATGATTTCGGGTTTTTTTCATTTGTGCCTATTTCATTCAGGCTGATGGGGGTAAAACGACCCTGTTTTTCTGATGGTTGGGCATTATAATCTCCATTAAATGGGCTTTTTTATAGGGATAATCCTTCAAAATCGAGTATGTGTTCGGTCCCCTCTCAATTATGCCTAACAATTGTTGTTTTTTGTACCGGTTTATTGGTCCCCTCTCATTGAGTGTCTATGCCCAATTCAAGAATTGAATCATAACGCTTAAATGGGATGGTTGGAAGAAATTCTGAAAAGTCGAAATAAAAGACCCAAATCCTTTATATCCCTTACGTTGACCGTTATTTGATCGGGGTAGATCTGCAGTAATACCTGGCTAAGCACCTTCTGCTCTCAACAGAGAAGGGCAGGTTGTCTGAATCCCCTCTATGAGGATTCTGCTGCACATTTGAACCTGAACGCAATTCGGGACGCAATACGGCGAAAGCCGGCACTCCGACTCGCAATGCATTCACCCTTCCGGATGGGTGAGTTCTATCCGGCATGGGAACCCTGGACGGAGTTACGAGATGACAAACAAGATTACTGTCAATCTGATCACCTGCCGGACGATCCAGCAGGGGGTTGCGATGGAGACCGGAAAGACTTCTCAGAAGTATTTCGATGCTGCTTCCATCATCCATATGCATGAAGCGGACATGAAAAAACTGGGTATCATGGCAAACACGAATGTCAAGGTCACCAGTAAGGATGGAACCGTTATTGTCAAGGCTGTCCGAACCCGTGAAGACCTTGTTCCGGGCCTTGCACACATCCCGATGGGCCCCTGGGCCAATGCAATTGTGTCTGCATATACCTATTCTACCGGAGAACCCTGTTTCAAGGGATTCCCTGTAGATATCGAACCCGCTGAGAATGAACGGATTATGGGGGCTGTCGAGATCGTTCAGACGCTCTGCTATGGCCCGGAGAGAAAACCTAGCGTAGTGAGGCAGTAAATATGCCAAAAGTTGTAACCGATGTCGTATGTCCGTTCTGCGGGACACTCTGCGATGATATCGCAATTACCGTTACCGATGACGGCAAGGATATCATCGACTGCCAGAATGCCTGTGCAATCGGCTCAGAAAAATTCCTGAAACTCTCTTCATCACATGGCCATGAGCGGGTTGTCCGCCCACGCAAACGCCAGCCGGATGGATCCTATAAAGAGATCACCTACGATGAGGCGATCGAATACACCGCCCAGATGCTGGCAAAAGCCAAGAAAACTCTCTGGTACGGCTGGGCATCCACGAGCTGCGAAGCGATGGCAGTCGGGCACAAGGTTGCGGAAAAAGCCGGAACCATGGTTGATAACTGTGCAACCGTCTGTCACGGATCCTCTCTCCTTGCAATTCAGGACGTCGGTGTTCCGAGCTGTACCCTTGGGGAAGTCAAGAACCGTGCTGATCGTATCATTTTCTGGGGCTGCAACCCGGCACACGCTCACCCGAGACACATGTCCCGGTATTCTATCTTCCCCCGTGGATTCTTCACCACCAAGGGTCACAAGGGAAGGAAGATCATCTGTGTTGACTGCCGGTACACGGACACGGCAAAATGTGCTGATGAATTCATCCAGGTTGATCAGTCCTACGACTATGAACTCCTCGATGCCTTCAGAACCGTCGCCCGCGGACATGATATTCCTGACTTTGTCGGAGGCGTTCCAAAAGAGAAGATCATCAAGGCTGTGGAAACCCTCAAGGAAGGCCGGTTTGGTGTAATCTTCTTCGGTATGGGGATGACACACACACTTGGCAGAAATCACAACGTGGATATCGCAATCAACTTCACCCGTGACATGAACGACTTCACCAAGTTCTCCATCGTTGCAATGAGAGGACACTGGAACGTCACGGGTTCAGGACAGGTTCTCTCCTGGCAGTACGGGTTCCCCTACTGTGTGGACCTCACCCGCCGGACTCATGCCCGGTACCAGCCTGGTGACACCTCTTCTGTTGACCTGCTCCGCAGAAAGGAAGTTGATGCCTGTATCTGTATTGCATCTGATATCGGGGCACACTTCCCGATTGAAGCAACCCGTCACATGGCACAGATACCATCAGTCTGTATCGACCCGCACATCAACCTGACCACCGAGATCTCAGATGTTCACATCCCGGTTGCCCTGGTCGGCGTGGAAGTGGAAGGATGTGCTTACCGGATGGACAATGTGCCAATGAGATGCCGGAAAGTGATCGACCCGCCGGAGGGCATGCTTACCGATGAAGAGCTCCTCGAACGGATTTATGTGAGACTCTGTGAAATCATGGGGGATGCGTAAATGAGTGAATTTCTCATCAAGAATGGTCATGTCTTTGATGTGATCAGCGGTGTGAAGGGAGACAAGAAGGATATCGCGATCAAGGATGGCAAGGTTGTTGACAAGGTCTCATCCAAGGCAAAGACCATCGATGCGTCAGGCAAGACGGTCATGGCCGGGGCACTTGACATTCACGCCCACGTAGCCGGACCGAAAGTCAACCTTGGCCGCTGGTTCCGCCCCGAGGATAAGTGGTTCCGTGGAGAGATGCGTGGCGGGATTCGGAAACAGGCATCCCGTATGGAACAGGGTTTCTCCATTCCGTCAGTATTCAGGACCGGGTACAGCTATGCCCGAATGGGATACACCTTTGTGATGGAAGCAGCCATGCCCCCGCTCTATGCACGGCATGTTCACGAAGAGATCCATGACACTCCCATCATCGACGAGGGAGCGCTTCCAGTGTTTGGAAACAACTGGTTCGTCATGGAATACCTCAAGGAGAAGGATATCGAGAAGACTGCAGCTTACACTGCCTGGCTTTTAAAGGTGACCAAGGGGTACGGCATTAAGGTCGTCAACCCCGGTGGTACAGAAGCCTGGGGATGGGGTCTGAACTGCCTTGGAATCAATGATGAGGTTCCCTACTTTGATATCACTCCGGCAGACATTACCAAGGGTCTGATAGAGACCAACGAGTACCTTGGCCTGCCTCACTCGGTTCACATCCACCCCAACAGTCTTGGAGATCCCGGTAACAGTCCGGTCACCCTCGACACCATGAAACTGGCTGCAGGGTACAAGGCAAAGAACAAGTTCGGACGTGAACAGGTTCTGCACATGACTCACCTGCAGTTCCACTCCTATGGCGGTTCCGGATGGGGCGACTTCTGCTCTGCATCCAAGGATATCATGGATTACGTCAACAAGCACCCGGAGATCACCTTTGATACCGGTAATGTAACCCTTGATGAGACCACCACCATGACTGCAGACGGTCCGTTCGAGCACCACCTCTGCGCACTCAACCATCTCAAGTGGTGTAACGTGGATGTGGAACTTGAGACCGGGTCCGGTGTCGTTCCATTCATTTACAGCCCGAATGTCTTCCCCTGTGCAGTTCAGTGGGCAGTCGGTCTTGAGCTTGCCCTGCTGGCAAAGAATCCGATGCAGCTCATGATCACCACTGACCACCCGAACGCAGGTCCGTTCACCCGTTACCCGCGTGTCTTCAAGTGGCTCATGTGTAAGAAGACCCGTGACGAGCAGATGGCAGCATTCAAGAACAGCGGAAAGGTCGCAGATGCAACCATCCTCAACGAACTCGACCGCGAGATCACCCTCTACGAACTCTCCCAGATGACACGTGCAGCACCGGCCAAGGCTCTTGGACTGGGCAGCATGTGTGGAGGACTTGCTGTCGGCATGAATGCAGATGTGGCAATCTATAACATCGACCCGGCCAAGATGCCGACCAACCCCGATGATATCGAGACCATCTTCTCCAATGCAGCATACCTCTTCAAGGACGGAGAGATTGTCGTGCAGGATGGGCAGATCGTCAGCGAACCGGCCAAGAAGACTTTCTGGGTCAATGCACAGGCACCTGAGAGCAAACAGGTCATTCGTGACGTCCGTGAGAAATTCCTGCGGTATTACACCGTTACCCAGGCAAATTACGAAGTTCCGGACTCATACGCACCACATCCCTACGTGATTGAGACCACGGCAAATGTGTGAGGTATCAGGCATGAAAACAGTAACCATTACCATGAAGAATATTCCCGAGCTCTATCTCGAAGGAGATATGATCACGCCTGATCAGTTTGCGGGAAAGAAAAAAGAGGAGATTGCTGAACTTCGCGTCTATGAGGGAAGGGAGACCTACAAGCTTGGAGATTACTTTGAGGTCTCCGGAGATGCGGGAGAGACCGCAGCAGATACCAGGATCGTCGTGACCGGGGACTGCAGCAAGGTCAAGTACATCGGAATGAACATGACTGCCGGAGAGGTTGTCGTCGAAAGCAGTTGTGACATGTACACCGGTGGCTGGATGAAGGGCGGAAAGCTCATCGTCAAAGGAAATGTCGATTCTTTCTCCGGTCTTGGCATGGAAGGCGGCGAATTCATCGTCGAGGGCAACGGCGGCAACTTTATTGGTGCCTCGTACCGTGGTGACTGGCGTGGTATGCAGGGTGGTGTCCTCCGTGTCAAGGGCAGTGTCGGCAGTGACATTGGAACCTTCATGAACGGTGGAACCCTCATCATCGAAGGAGATGCAGATGTACACATCGGCACTCACCAGGAAGGGGGGACCATCATCATCAAGGGGAATGCCAACCGCAGGATTGGTGGCCAGATGGTGAAAGGAACCATCTATGTCTACGGAAAGATCAACTACATGATGCCAGGGTTCAAGTACACCCAGGACGTGGAGCTTGAAGTAGACGGAGACAAGGCTGTCTTTGCCGAGTACATCGGTGATCTTGGAGAACGCCACTCCAAGTCAAAGGGACAGTACGTCTACGGCAAGATCTACCAGAAAAAATAATCTCTTTTTTTGATTTCTAAGTTTTTCTGTATCCGGCGTCAGGATACTCCGGCAGCAACCGGTATTCAGGATTTATTCAGCGTAATGCACTGAAAACTGCGAAAAAAAGGTCAAATTCACTTCCGGTTATATCGGGGTCTCATCTGTCATTCATGGCTGATGGATAATCGAGGGCAGGGTGAATTCTTCGATGATATAATATCCGGATACTCCCTGGGTTTCTAGAAAAATTTAATTGTTTGATTTTGGGGAAAGGGGGCGTGCGACCTGTGCTGCTGCCCCGTTTGTCGTGCAGTCAAATGATGCACTGGACCCGGTACCACATCCGATATCACCTGAACCGCTGGTACAGGTATGTTCATCCCAACTCATTTCAGACATTGGAAGAACCATTGGCGTTCCATATTTCTTCCGCTGGTGATTCAGCTCAAGGAGTTCAGGCTTCATAGTCTCTATACTGATACTGCCTGCATTAGATTTAAATGTATTATTTTTCTGTCTGATTCCCGGGGGACCTGTATTCCATTATGGTTTGGGAAGGCTCAATCAGACTGGAAATCCGACCGGATATGGATGCGGTCCGGATATCAATCAGAGCGGTCAGATGGTATGGCTTACTTCGAAGGATATAGAACTTCAGGGAACGAATCTGTTAAACACAAACCTCTCCGGTCAATGTTTTTGGTAAAGCAGCTGCCCGCTGCCTGGAAAAGCACCCGGATGGTATGCATCCCTGATACAATGACATCAGTTCGATCTCACGATCGACAGCACTGACCGTTTCGTGTAATCCCCTGGATAATATGGCTGTTGCAGAGATTCTTCCAACTC
>CAZXRT010000024.1:0-12761 GCA_964642535.1 uncultured Methanospirillum sp. | reverse complement strand
ATGGTATGCAGGCAGGAGGACTGCCTGGTGTATGGAATGGCACGGTCAGCACTTCAGCGGAATGCAGTCGACCATGTGCTCCCCCTGAAGAATATCCCTGCAAAGATTGAAGAGTTCGTCAAGGCAATCGCTGGATGATGTATGTCAGATCTAGATGCATACCGGAGTCTCTTTGTTGCAGAATCACGCGAAAATCATGAAGGTATTGTAAGCAACCTTCTGATCCTTGAACAGGGCACGGATTCTCACGCAATCGATGAGATTTTCAGATCGGCCCATTCTCTGAAAGGTATGTCTGCCTCCATGGGCTTTATGCACATGGAGGAGATCTGTCATGCTCTTGAGGATGTTTTCTCCCAGATCCGGAGTGGAAACCTGGATGTAAGCCAGTCGCTCATGAATGATCTGCTTGCCGGAGTCGATGACATCGAATCGATGATCGATGATATCGAAGCAGGAGGCGACGGAGTACTGGAGCACAGGGATGAGCGGGTTGCTTCCCTGAAGGCATGGCTGGGAAAAACCTCATCTCCTCCTCAGGCCTCTGCCTCTCCCGGACAGAGTGCCGTTGCCCCATCCTCTGCTGAAACTGAAGGAGATATGTATGAAAATCCTCCGTATGAATCCTATGATCAGGCAGGTATGCTGGTATACCGGATTCATATCGGGATTTCACCGGAAGTGGATAGTAAAAATCTCCGCTCAATGCTTCTTCTTCAAAATCTTGAGGGTATCGGGCAGATAACGGAAATTTCTCCACAACGGGAAACCGTTGAGGATGATCCCTCGTTTTCCGGCAGTATTGATCTGACCCTGAGTACAAACGCGGGCCGTTCTGCGGTTGAGACCATGCTGGGCATCTCTGATGTGGCCGTTTTTACGATAACTGAGGTTGCCGGAGACGGTTCTGATCAGGTTCAAGCTACCGGGGCCCTGCCTCTTCCGCTTGCACCTCCTGAAGATGAAGGTCAGAGGTTTTTTATCCATATTGAACTCTCTCCTGCAGTTGATTCCAAAAACCTTCGTGCAATGCTGCTTCTTCAGAACCTTGAGTCTGTCGGGAGTATCACCGGGACTGTGCCCAAACGGGATCTGATAGAGGATAGTGCTGCTTTTACCGGGATATTTGATCTTCAGCTGACCTGTACTCATGCCGGTGAGAGTGATATCAGAGCTCTTTTAAAAAGTTCAGACATCAGGAAGGCTGAGGTGACCCGGGCAGAGAATCTGCCTGCAGCCCGACCCGCTGAAATTGACGAGACCCAACGGGGAGGCCAGGTCTCCCCGCTCCGTGCTCCCGCAGGGGATAAGGTAGAGAAAAAACGGGAAGTCAAGAATATCAGGGTTGATATTGATCGCCTGGATCATATGATGAACCTGGTTGAGGATCTTGTGATCAACCGGGGAAGACTCGAGCAGATCGCCCAGGAATATAAGATCAAGGAGCTGGATGAAACCCTGAACATGGTCGGGAGATCGGTTGCTGATCTGCAGGTCATGATGATGGATATCAGGATGATCCCGCTGAACCAGATATTCAACCGGTTCCCCCGGACTGTCCGTGATATTGCGACAAAAGAAGGAAAAGAGATTGATTTCATCGTAGAAGGAGGAGATACCGAACTTGATCGCAGTGTCCTTGACGGCCTGAATGATCCCCTCCTTCACCTGATCCGAAACGGTCTGGACCATGGAATAGAATCTCCTGATGTCAGGGTGATGAACGGGAAACCGGCAAAAGGTACCCTGAAGCTGGCCGCCTCGAGGGACAAGGACAACGTCGTGATCGTCATCGAGGATGACGGGGCGGGGATTAACCAGGAGAAGGTAAAGCGAAAAGCGCTTGACCGTGGGCTGGTGACCGAAGAAGCCGTGGCTGCAATGTCAGACTCCGAGGTAAACGACCTGCTCTTCCTTCCCGGCTTTTCCACTGCAGATAAGATCACTGATATCAGTGGCAGAGGTGTCGGTCTGGACGTGGTAAAGACCGCTATCGCGGCCCTGCAGGGAACCATCAAGGTTGAGTCTGTGTATGGGGAAGGGACCCGGTTTGAACTGGTTCTGCCCCCGACCATGGCCATCGTGATGGTGATGATGATCCGCATCAACAACAGGCGGTGTGCCATCCCGATCACCAATGTTGCAGAGGTTGCAAGCCTTGCAGCGTTCCCGATTCAGAATATCGGGCATGGAGAAGGGATCCTGATGCGCGATGAGATCATCATCCTCTGCCGGCTTGATGATATGTTTGGCAGATCCAAGACCGAGGAGGTCATCGTCGTTCTGCAATACCAGAACCGGAAAGGTGCGATCATCGCAGATCTCATCGAAGGGCAGCAGGAAGTGGTGATCAAACCTCTCTCTAAGTTTGTCGGAGCATGCGACGGTGTGAGCGGGGTCACGATTCCCGGTGACGGTGAGGTAGTCCCGGTTCTTGATGTGAAGGCTATCCTGCGCGAAGGAGCAAGTCAGAAGGCAGCGAAGAAAGGAGCAGGCACAAAGAGGGTGAAAAAGGTCATGAAAAATAATGTGATAGCTGACGGGGAGAATTCCATCTCTGATATTCAGGCTGATGAGCTGCGTGAGCTGGGCAATATCGGAGCATCTCACGCAGCAACAACTCTTTCAACGATCCTGGGGACGATGATCTCCATCCGTGTTCCTGAGATCATCATCGTCCAGCTGCAGAATCTGCGGTACTATCTTGACGAAGCACCTGCAGCTATGGTAGTCTTCCAGATCCAGGGTCAGTTATCAGGAAACGGGTTCATGGTGCTGCATATCCCGAAAGATTCGATCATCCGTCTGACCAACGTGATGCTTGGCCAGACTTCTCAGGATCGTGAGATTGATGATATGGACCGGAGTGCTCTCAATGAGATCGGCAACATCATGACTTCCTCATTCCTGGATGCCTGTGCAACTCTTCTCTCCATCATCATGCTCCCCTCCCCTCCGTCGATGGTGATTGACATGCCTCATGCAGCGCTTGAGACCATTATCGCCACCCAGGAGATCGAGGATAACGTGGATCAGGTGGTCCTCTTCAAGACTGAACTGCAGTGTGCAGAACATCAGGTGACCGCCAACATCATCCTGCTGCCCAGTAAAAAACTGCTTGCTGATCTGTTTGCCCGGATGGACGGCGTGATTGCCGGCTCCGGATAACCGCTCCAGTCAGGATCATCATGGCTGAACCAGGAATAACCCGGGACCAGAAGGATCTGGTCATCATCGGTATCGGTGAATGGTCAGTTGGAAATACCGTTATGACTTCCATCGGCCTTGGATCCTGTGTAGGGGTCGTGCTTCATGATGAGGAGAAGAAGATCGGGGGGCTGGCTCATGTGATGCTCCCCCAGTCAAGCGGAAAACCCGGAGAGCGGGAAGGAAAGTACGCTGATACGGCAGTGAAGGTCCTGCTTGATGAGCTGATGGCACGAGGATCCAGAACCGGTTCCCTGAAAGCAAAGCTTGCCGGAGGAGCCTCCATGTTCCAGAATTTTTCCGGAAATCTCAACATTGGAGAGAGGAATGTGGAAGCGCTCCGGATCATCCTGAAAGAAAAATCCATCCCTATCATCAGGGAAGATATCGGGGGAACTGTCGGAAGAACGGTCACGTATTATCCGAAGGATAATGGCAGGTATGTCATCAGGCAGGCAGACGGTGCAACACGGGAGATATAAAATAAGGATTACTGCCCCATCGCAGAATCTTCAATAATTTTTTCAAGCATCCTGACGATCTCTTGCAGGACCGGAGGATTGGGGAGCATGAAGATGTTCAGGTTGAGTTCATGCTCATCACAGATCAGTTCTGTTCTGAAGAATACCACATTATCATAGAGAATATTACTCTCTTTGATGATCAGGTCAAACACGTTTTTCGGAACATCAAAGATAGTTCGCGGGGGGGAGGGGAGCATGATAATCCCGAGCAGTTCAGCCGTCCCGTCCAGGAATGCTGATACCATGATGTTTCCGATCTCGGTGATGGCACTCTCATCCATCTCATTGAGTTCTCTTCCCGGTTCGGTCGGCATTCCCAGCATGATGCTGGTCATAAGGACCACGGATTCCCGGGGAACATGAAGGATGACATACCCGGCTTTTGCCATCTGACCTTCCATGGTAAAGATCCCCATGGCTGAGTTATCCTGGGATATCAACTGATTTATCTGCTCGAAATCAGTGATCATAATCTCCGGGACATTCAGCATGATCGGGGTGTTCAGCATTGTGGAAAGAGTTGTTGCTGCGTGTGATGCCCCGATATTTCCCAGTTCTCTCAGGGCATCCTTCTGATCGTCGGAGAGCTCAACGTGCACCCCTTTCTTTGTTTCTTGTGTCATATGCTCTTCTCTCCCACTCAGTGGTGCATGCCCGGTATGCGGAACCTGGGTATCCTCTTCCGGAGCTGGGCCGGCTTTACCGGTTTCTTCATCGGTTCCGGCAAGATCCTCCTGGTACTGCATGAGGATACTGCTCACAATATCGTCACTGCTGACCGGACCTGATGATGCAGGGGTCTGCGGAGTAATAGAGGAGGGCTCCTGCGATTGTAGGGACGACTCAGGCTCTTCCTTCTCTTTTCCAGGATCTTTATCCTCATCTGCGGGCTTCTTCTCATCAGAAACCAGGTCACTGTACTGATTCAGGATGGATTTGATCAGATCGTCATCAGAAGGCCGGGTTCCGGAGGATGGGGATTTTTCCGCGGTTTTTTCGGCTGGTTTATCCAGGTTTTTTACCGGCTCAGGTGATGGGACATGCTGTGATGGTGTACTGACAGTCATTTCCTTGACCGGGGCAGTATGAGAAGGCTCATCTCCGGTTTCGGGGACTATGGCTGCCTGACCCGGATATGGATATTCTGAAGTTTCAGAATAATTTTTGCACCGTTCCAGGTGCTCGCGTGCAACCGGATCTTTGGGAAAGATCTCAAGGGCCTCACTGAAAGCATTGACTGCAGATGCAAACTCCCTGAGGTTCTCATAACTGATGCCGATCTTCAGGTATGGCTCGATAAAATCAGGATGAATCTTGCTAGCTTCGGAAAAATACTGAATCGCTGCATAGAAGTTCTTCTGCTCCATCTGCAGGTTGCCCCACTCCATATATCGCAGAAAGAGTTCTTCTGCTGGTTTTCCCCTGGCAGCAGAAGTTTTTACCCTGAATCCTTCCTTATCAGGTTTCATCAGGAGGCTCAGGTTTTTTCGTGCAGTCGTGTTATCTGGATCGATGTCGAGTGCTGTGATGAAGCATTTCTGGGCGTGGGAGAATCTCCCCATCTGTGCATACGTATACCCAAGATTGGTGATAGCGATAATATTGCCCGGGTCTGCGGTGTATGCCCGTCTGAAATAGGTGGACGCCCGCTCATAGTCCCTTCTGAGGAGGGCATCTTCTCCCCTCCTGAGAAGATTCTTCAGTTCACGTCCCGGTGCGGTGTCCATCAATCAGTCACATCCCCCATTGATCCAGGAATTTCCGAAACGATCTGCCCAGAACCCTGATAGTAGAAATATTCAGTGTATAGATTAAATAAATTGTGTAATTGTCTCCCTTTCAGGAGTTATCGGCTGCTTTTGGTTAATCGGTGATAAATACTGCAGCTGCAATGACTGTGGTCCACTTTCCTGATATATCTCCTTTTGCAGACTGGCAGATATGCGACGTCTCGATGATCTTTCCGCTCGCCTTATAGATCTGTTCCCTCTCCTGCCAGGCGGTATCAGGATCAAACTCGATACCGAGGGTGGTTGCAAGCATTGTTGCAGCGAGATCCTCAGCATATTCTCCTGACATCACTTCATCCTCGCCAAAGGCATGATGCTCAGAGAGGTACCCGTAATGATCCTGTTCTTCAGGCAGGGCAAGACCTACGGCAGCACTGACCTGCCGGTTGGGTTCATTGGTTTCAGCCCGTGCCAGGACGGTATAGACGATCTCACCCGGTCTGAGTTCACGCAGCCCCTCTACTCTGGTGACCTCTGCACAGTTTGGTGGAAATATTGATGATACATAGACAAGGTTGAACATCTCGATACCCGCAGCCCGCAGAGCTGCCTCAAATGATGCAAGGCGATCTTTGTGAACGCCTACACCCCGGGTAAAAAAGACCTTTCGTGGAACAGTCATCATCTCAGATAGTACCGCCCTGTTCTTAAGAGTATTCGGAGCCATGGTTCCATTTGAGAACATTTTGGTATCGAAAGGTACTGTTATTACGTTTTCAGGCTGACTAATATGGGACTTATATCATGAAGGCTGCGCTCGGATTAGAAGACGGAAGATATTTTATCGGGGAGGGATTCGGCGTCGAAGGGGCGAAAACCGGGGAACTGGTTTTCAGCACGCAGATGTCCGGATACATGGAGGCGATGACTGACCCCAGTTACCATGGCCAGATATTACTCTTTACTTTTCCCCTTATTGGGAATTACGGAGTAGATCGTGATAACTTTCAAAATCCCCGCGTATGGGCATCAGGATGTGTGGTTCATGAACTCTGCAGGCAGCCGGCAGGAATTCACACCATCTCCAGGTTCTTTGAAGAGGAAGGTCTTCAGGGAATCAGCGGTGTTGATACCCGGTATCTCACGATCAGTATCAGGGAGCAGGGAACAATCCGTGCCGGACTCATTGTTGGCAGCGATGACGGGAATGAAGCCGTAGAACTTGCCCGGGCTGCTCCGGATATATCTGCACAGAGCCTGATTCCCCCGGTGTCATGTAAAGAACCCTATCACCTGGAAGGGAGCGGGCCGAGAGTGGCGGTGATCGACCTTGGGATCAAACACAATATCATAAAAAGCCTGAGATCCCGAAATGCTGACCTCTATATTTATCCGCATGATACCCCGTCTGACGAGATTCTCTCCTGCAGACCTGATGCGCTTTTTATCAGTAACGGTCCGGGAGATCCCATTCTGGCAACTGGGGCAGTACACGCGGTGAAAAACCTCATCGGAGAAATTCCGGTCTTTGGGATCTGCATGGGCAACCAGATCTGTGGTCTGGCTCTTGGCGGGAGAACAAGAAAGATGAAGTTCGGTCACCGGGGGGCAAATCAGCCGGTCAGGTATACGGATGGCAGGATCGCAATCACCTCACAGAATCACGGGTTTGTGGTTGAAGAGGAGAGTCTTCCGGAGGGATGTCAGGTTACCTTCACGAACTGTAATGATGGTACCCTGGAAGGATTTGAGCATCGGGACCTGGATATCCACTGTGTTCAGTTCCATCCTGAAGCCCATGCCGGTCCGCATGATACAGAAAAGATGTATTTTGATCTGATGATGCGGAGGATCTCATAATGCCCCGCGATCCGACGATCCGGAAAGTTATCCTGATAGGTTCAGGGCCGATTCAGATCGGTCAGGCAGCTGAGTTTGATTTCTCCGGAACCCAGGCATGCAGGGCTCTGCGCGAGGAAGGTATCGAGGTGGTTCTGGTCAACAGCAACCCGGCCACCATCCAGACCGACCCTGATACCGCAGATACCATTTATGTGGAACCCCTGCAGGCTGATGTCATCGCCAAGATCATTGCAAAGGAGAAACCTGACGGCATCCTCTCAGGAATGGGGGGGCAGACGGGGCTGAACCTGACTGCTGAACTGGCAGAGATGGGGGCACTTGAGGGTGTCCGGATTCTCGGGACCCCGCTCAAGGCTATCTATGAGGGTGAGGACCGGGAGAAGTTCCGCGACCTGATGCACCGTATCGGAGAGCCGGTTCCCAAATCCATGATCGTCAGTTCCCTGTCCCAGCTCGATGAAGCGGCAGAGATGATCGGGTTTCCCGCGATCATCAGGCCGGCATATACCCTGGGAGGAGCCGGGGGAGGGATTGCGTACAACAGGGATGAACTGTATCGCATCACCGAGCTCGGTCTTGGAAAGTCACGGATTCACCAGGTACTGGTCGAAGAGAGCGTAGCAGGCTGGAAAGAAGTGGAATTTGAGGTGATGCGCGATGCGAACGATACCTGTATCACAATCTGCGGGATGGAGAATGTCGACCCCATGGGCGTTCACACCGGCGAGAGTGTGGTCGTCGCACCGATCCTGACCCTTCGTGACGATGAGTTTCACGTCCTGCGCAATGCGGCACTCAAGATTATCCGTGCGCTGGACGTGCAGGGAGGATGCAATATCCAGTTTGCGTTCAAGGCTGACCAGGAATACCGGGTTATTGAGGTCAACCCCCGTGTCTCCCGCTCATCAGCCCTCGCCTCAAAGGCAACCGGGTATCCGATCGCACGAGTTGCAGCGAAGATTGCAATCGGAATGCGGCTTGATGAGATCCTCAATACCGTCACCGGGAAAACCCCGGCATCTTTTGAACCATCGATCGATTACGTGGTTGTCAAGGTTCCCCGCTGGCCCTTTGACAAATTTAAGACTGCAGACCGGACGCTGACCACCGCGATGAAATCCACCGGTGAGGTCATGGCAATCGGACGGTGTGTGGAAGAGGCATTTAAAAAATCTCTCCGCTCCCTTGACAATGATGTCGAGCGGCATACCAATCACGGAGAAATCCGGATGATTCTCTCCCGTCCGACAGATGAACGCTTCTCCACTCTTTTTGATGCATTCAGGGAGGATTTCTCTCTTGAAGAGGTTGCTGAACTCACCCGGATCACCCCGTTCTGGCTTGAGAAGATCCGCAATATCGTTGATCTGGAGCGTGTTCTGACAACAGGCGGAACGGATGACCAGATTCAGCTCGCACGACGGTACGGGTTCACCGCCGAGGAGGTATCCTCCCTGACAAAAAGGAGCAGTGATGAGATCACTGCCCTCTGCACAGGTCCATCCTATAAGATGGTGGATACCTGCGCTGCTGAATTTCCTGCCCGGACACCCTATTACTACTCAACCTGGGGTGATGACCACTGCGAACTGGTTCCTTCTGCAAATAAGAAGGTGATGATCCTGGGGTCAGGGCCGATCAGGATCGGCCAGGGTATTGAGTTTGACTACTGCACGGTCCACGCCATTACTGCTCTTCGTGAGATGGGTGTTGAGGTTCATGTGGTCAACAACAACCCAGAAACCGTCTCTACCGATTTTGACACTTCTGATCGGCTCTTCTTTGAACCGATGACCCTTGAGGATGTCATGAATGTCCTTTGTAAGGACGATTATTTTGGGGTTATGGTTCAGTTTGGAGGCCAGAATGCGGTAAACCTGGCCGTTCCTATCAAAAAGGAGATCGAACGGCTCGGCATGAGCACCCGCATCCTCGGTTCCACTCCTGATGCCATGGATATGGCCGAGGATCGGGACCGGTTCAGTCTTCTTCTGGACTCGCTGAAGATCCCGTCCCCGCCGAACGGTTCTGCAACCAGCGAGGATGAGGCACTGGCGACTGCGGAGCGGATCGGATACCCGGTTCTGGTCAGGCCGTCGTATGTGCTGGGTGGAAGGGCAATGGAGATTGTTCATGAACCATCCGAGCTCTCGACCTATATGCATGAAGCAGTGAAGGTTTCCCGGAGTCATCCGGTTCTGATCGACCGGTTCCTGCAGAATGCCATCGAACTTGATGTCGATGCCGTCTGTGACGGAGAGGATGTTCTGATTGGAGGGATCATGGAACATATCGAGGCGGCCGGAGTGCATAGCGGGGACTCAGCCTGTGTTATTCCCACCCAGTCCCTGACTCCTGAGACTCTTGATACCGTGCGGGATTACACCCGCAGGCTGGCGCTCGGGCTCGGGGTGGTCGGTCTCGTTAACATCCAGCTCGCAGTTCAGGATGGAATAGTATACATCCTGGAAGCCAATCCGCGTGCAAGTAGAACTGTACCCTTTGTGGCTAAATCAACCGGCATCCCGCTGGCAAAAATTGCAGCACGGGTGATGATGGGCGAAAAGCTCCGCGATCTGCCATACCGGGAAAAAACCATCAGCCATGTTGCGGTAAAGGAAGTCCTGCTTCCCTTCAACAAACTCCCCGGGGTCGACACGGTACTCGGACCGGAGATGAAATCAACCGGTGAAGTGATGGGGATTGATTATGACTTTGGCAGGGCCTATTACAAGGCAAGCATTGCTGCCCATAACCGCCTTCCCAGGTCAGGAAATGTCTTCATCTCGGTGACACAGGATTTAAAGGAGCAGATCATTCCGGTTGCCCGTGCGTTTGTGGAGAGCGGGCTAACCATCTACGGGACCAGTGGAACGGTGGATCATCTGAATGCAAACAAAATCCCGGCAAACCTGGTCAGAAAGATCCAGGAAGGATCCCCGAATGTCATAGATATGCTCCGGAACGGGGAGATCAGCCTGATCATCAACGTTTTTGCCGACCGACGGGCACGGCAGGACCATATTCAGATCATGCGGACTGCTGTAGACTACGGGGTTCCGTACATTACCACTATCCAGGCTGCACTGGCAGCAGCAGAAGCAATTGACACGGTAATGGTAGAAAAACTGACCATCGAACCGCTCCAGCACTATATCTGTTAACCTGGATTCACTCTCACGTTTTTTTGCCCGGGAAAAAGGGTATTTCTCTTCCGAAATGTCATATGTACAAGGATAGAAGATACACTTTTATTTCTGGAGTATATGTATGGGAAAGGGAACGGTTGTTCTTGCGTATTCTGGCGGTCTTGATACCTCGATCTGTATTCCCCTGCTAAAGGAGCAGTATGGGTATGATCGGGTGGTCACCGTTGCCGCCAATGTAGGTCAGCGTGAAGAAGAGATCTCGGTTGCTGAAGAGAAGGGGAAGAAACTTGCCGACCGGCACTATACCGTGGATCTTCGCAGGGAGTTCGTGGATCGGTGTCTGTTCCCTTCCATCCGGGCGAATGGCCTGTATGAAGGGTACCCGATGGGGACATCCCTGGCACGGCCGGTGATTGCCGAAGCGGTTGTTGAGATTGCCAGAAAGGAAGGAGCTGCTGCCGTTGCACATGGTTGCACGGGAAAAGGAAACGACCAGCTCCGGTTTGATGTGGTCTTCCGCTCTGCTGGACTTGAAGTGATCGCTCCGATCAGGGAGAAGAACATGACCCGTGAATGGGAGATTGGGTATGCCCAGCAGCATGGGATTCCGGTTCCTGTCAACAAGGAGAAACCCTGGTCCATGGATGAGAACGCCTGGTCCCGCAGCATCGAGGGGGGACGGCTTGAAGAACCGGATTTCCATCCTCCGGAGGAGATTTACGCATGGACGGTCTCTCCCCTGAATGCCCCTGATACCCCGCAGGAGATCACCCTTACCTTTAAGAAAGGTCTCCCGGTTGCCATCGACGGGAGAGAGATGGACGGGTATGATCTGATCTGTGAGTTGAACCGGATCGCAGGTAGCCATGGTATCGGACGCAATGACATGATGGAGAACCGGGTTCTGGGAATCAAGGCCCGTGAGGTCTACGAACATCCGGCTGCCACCGTCCTCCTGACTGCTCATGCCGATCTTGAGCGGCTGATTCTTACCAGGGAGGAGTATGCCTTCAAACAGTCGGTTGATGCCAAATGGGCCCAGCTGGCTTATTATGGCTTAATATATGAACCGCTCTGGGATGCGCTGAATGCCTTTATTGATACGACCCAGCAGCGGGTGAACGGGACTGTGGATATCAGGCTGTTCAAGGGTTCAGTCACCGTGCTTGGCCGGGCCTCTCCTGACTCGTTCTACTCCGTCGACGTTGCATCATTTGATTCAACCACCATCGATCAGACTGACGCCATCGGGTTCTCGCGGTACTACGGCCTGCAGGCCCGGCTGGTCAAGGCAAATCAGAATCGTACCCAGTAAGAAACGAAGAATATCTAAATTTCCCCAATTTTTACACGAAAAAGGGACAGATTATTCCGGCTATCAGGCCTCGGAAATATCCTCAAAGGTATATGTCCAAGCGATTATCCCGGTCATCTCGATATCCTGGTCTGATGCTTCACACTCCATGGAAGGTTTCTGGTGCACAAAGGTGAGAAGGGTGTCCGGTCCTGTCCCCGGGGTGTATGGTTCGTCCATATCTGTCTGGATCGTGCACCGGTATGGATCAAGGTTTCCGAAGAAGTATTGCTTGTATGTCTCCCGGTCTTCTTCGCTCGCATTGTATGCCCAGTCCCCTGCCTCTGCCACTGTGACGTCAACCGGCTGCCAGCCATATGACGGGAGATAATACTCAGCCCAGAAATGAGTGCCCGCATGTCCGGGAACGATCTGGTATCCTCCGCATGTCCGTGCAGGAATCCCCACACTCCGGCAGAGGGCTACAAAATACGTACTCTGGGTTCCGCAGTCTCCAAATCCGGTTGAATGGACATATTCAGACTGGGGAATGCCTTTGGCGGTTATGTACGTATGCGGGACGTTGCTGTAGGGCAGGGTCGTAATGACGTAGTCGTAGATCAGGGAGGCCTTTGTATACGGTTCTCTCTCATCACCAATGATCTCTTCAGCGAGCTCCCTGATTTCTCCGGAAACGTTGATATTCGGCTGTGAACCGGTATAGCGCTGATACATTTCACTTCCTGTGTCATATTCCCCTTCATCTCCCTCCTCAACCTCATTGATTCGGGGTGAGGTGGTGAAGCGGGAGATCACGGATACGTTCAGGAAGGATCCGGTCACCTCGTCAAGAGGGATCTCGAAGTAGATCTGACCCAGGTTTCCTGAAGTTGTCGGTCCTGATACCACGTATTCAGCCGGCTCTGCAACCAGAACACTGATGTTTTTCTGCGATTCTGTCTCAACCGGGAGGGGAACCCAGATTTTGAGAGTC
>CAZXRT010000023.1:0-12810 GCA_964642535.1 uncultured Methanospirillum sp. | reverse complement strand
TTGACGGAAGATAGACGTAAAGAGTTAGTGAAAGATGTAAAGAAAAAGGGCGAAAATGCGAAGGTAGCAATCCGTAATATTCGCCGTGATGGTAATGATGCGTTTAAGAAGCTCTCAAAGAGTGAGGACATCTCTGAGGATGAGATAAAGCGAGAGACAAGGATTTCATTTGCTATCACGATGTTGTCGCGAATCATCGTAGAGGGTGATATTGATTGGGATGAATTGAAGAGAATAATTTTTATTGGTTTGCAGCAAAAACAAAGCCTCGTCAGGAGAAATTTATCAAGGGGCAATTAACGGAACTTGGCGTAACCAATTTTATTCCCTTGCGTACGGAGCTAAGACAATGGAAATATCGAAAAAAGAAGGTAATTGTTCCTGTTATACCTCATTTGGTTTTTTTACGTACCGATTATGATACATGTTTTCGGTTGCTGAATGAAAATAAGATAAATATTTGGTATATAAAAGATTTTATAACAAAGCGTAATCTTATTGTACCAGATAAACAAATGGAAGATTTTATGTTATTGATTAATGCTAAAGAAGGAAATGTGCGTGTAATCAATCCCGATTTAGCAAAAGGAGATAAGGTGATAGTAAAAGAAGGCCCTTTTAAAGGAATAGAAGGAGAGTTGATTAGGGTAGAAGATAAAAGTAGGGTAGTGGTTAATTTACAAGGAATTATCGCTGTTTCGGTAGACATTGAAGGAGTTTTTTTAGAAAAAATAGAATGATTAGTTAAATGCCAACAGAAAATAATAAAAGAATAGCAAAAAATACATTATTCCTCTATATGAGAATGCTGCTGATAATGGCAGTAAATCTTTATACTATAAGCGTTGTATTAAAAATCATCGGAGTAGAAGATTATGGTATATATAATGTTGTAGGGGGTATTGTAACGATGTTCTCTTTTATTACAGGAACGATGGTAAGTGCTTCTCAGC
The DNA here is from genome assembly GCA_964642535.1 of uncultured Methanospirillum sp. Taxonomy (GTDB): domain Archaea; phylum Halobacteriota; class Methanomicrobia; order Methanomicrobiales; family Methanospirillaceae; genus Methanospirillum. Next base: position 11,857 of record CAZXRT010000023.1, on the reverse strand, counting down.
GTTTTTTTTCCTTTGAATTGGGACGAGAAAATCATGTAAAATTGAATCAATATTTTAATGTAAGCATATATTGTTATTTAATTATTGCATTTATTATTTTATTGTTTGCAGAAACAGTAGGTTTATGGTTTTTGAAAACACAAATGCTTATTCCTCCTATACGAGCAAGTGCCGCCGGTTGGGTGTATCAGTTTTCTATTATTTCTTTAATTATTACAATGGTAGTAATTCCTTACGATTCAGTTATTATTGCCCGAGAAAAGATGAATATTTATGCCTATATAAGTATAGTTGAGGCTGTATTAAAATTAGCTGTAATATATTTATTGGTTTTGTTTGATTTTGATAAATTGAAATTATATGCCGTATTAACATGTAGTGTAACATTAGTTATTTCGATGTTTTATGTAATATATTGTAATAAAAAATTTCATGAATCTAAATTGACTTTTTTTTGGAATCGGGATATGTTTAAAGAATTGATGAATTTTAGTGGGTGGAGTTTATTCGGTGGATTGGCAAGTGTGTTTAGAAATCAAGGAATAAATGTTTTATTAAATATTTTTTTCGGTCCCATTGTCAATGCGGCAAGAGGTATTGCTTTTCAAGTGAGTAATACCATTAATCAATTTCTTTTAAATTTTTATAAAGCTGTTCAACCTCAGATAACTAAAAATTATGCTGCAGAAGAATATCAAAACATGATGTCATTGGTGTTTCGTTCTTCTCGTTTTTCTTATTATTTAATTTTTATTCTTTCTTTACCCATTTTAATAGAAATGCCGTATATATTAAAATTATGGTTACATGAAATTCCTGCTTATACTGTGTTATTTACTCGATTGATGTTAATTACGATCTTAATAGAATCTATAAGTTATCCATTAATGACATCTATTCAAGCTACCGGACGAATAAAATGGTATCAAATAGTTGTGGGAGGGTTATTAATTATTAATTTGCCTATATCCTATGTTTTTTTAAAAATAGGATATCAACCCGAAATAACAATGTATATTTCAATAATTTTGGCTGTTTTAGCCCAGGGATTTCGATTGTTTTTTATGCAACGCTTACTTAAAATGTCAATAAGAACGTATTTAATAAATGTTATTATCATAATATCGGCGGTAACCTTGTTATCTTGTATATTACCAACAATTCTTCATTTCATATATAATGAAAGTTTTTTAAGATTTTGTGGAGTAACCATTTGTTCTTTTATTTGTTGTTTTATCTTCATTTATATTATAGGTTTGCAAAAAGAAGAAAAAAAATATGTAAATACATTTATTAGAAAACGAATATTACGCATGAATAAAGAATGATTACAATCGAAGATAAAATAAATTGTTGTGGATGTTGGGCTTGTCGGCAAATTTGTCCTATGGATTGTATAACAATGGACAAAGACAATGAAGGCTTTTTATATCCTAAAGTAAATATGGAAAAATGTTTGGATTGTGGTTTATGTGAAACGGTTTGTCCTGTTCTTCATCAAAATCCATCGCGGACCCCGATACATGTTTATGCTGCTAAAAATAAGTTGAAAGAAGTTCGTATGCAAAGTTCTTCCGGTGGAATTTTTACCATAATTGCCGAAGAGGTAATTAATAATAAGGGGGTTGTTTTCGGTGCTCGTTTTGATGAAAACTGGGAAGTAAAACACGATTTTACGGAAAAACGGGAGGAATTATCTGCTTTTAGAGGCAGCAAATATATACAAAGCATAAACGATAATGCATATTTAAAAACAGAACAATTTTTACAACAAGGACGGACCGTCCTTTTTTCAGGTACGCCTTGTCAAATAGCTGGTTTGCATCTGTTTTTACGAAAAGAATATGATGATTTGATAACAATAGATTTGATTTGTCATGGAGTTCCAAGTCCTGGAGTATGGAACAAATATTTGGCGGAAACAGTTAATAAATATAAAAAAAATAATAATGAAATATCATCTATCTCTTTTCGAGATAAAACTACCGGATGGAAAAAATCCGGATTTACTATTTCGAGATTTGATGAATCATTGCATAAAAATACGATTTTACATTCTGAAATATTAGAAGAAAATCAATATTTTAAAGGATTTCAAAAAGAATTGTATTTGAGACCATCCTGTTCGTTTTGCTGTGCAAAATCACTTAAAAGTAATTCGGATATTACACTGGGCGATTTTTGGGGGATTAACTATTTAATGCCGAATTTTGATGACGATAAAGGAATAAGTGTTGTATTAGTAAATACCTTAAAAGGGAAAATTTACTTTTCAAAAATAGCAGATAAAATGGAATATTGGAAATCAAATTATTCGGTAATATATAAATATAATCGTTTTATTATCGATAGTGCTAATCAATCAAAATACAGAGAAAAATTTTTTAATAATTACAAAGATGAAAATGTATCGTCTCTTATAAAAAAATATGCAAAAGACAGTTGGCAAATCAGATGGAAAAGAAAAATCGTAAAAATATGTAAGGCAATGAATCTAAATTAATTATTTTTTTTGTAAGATGAAAAAGGTATTATTAATCGGAATTGGAGGAGTTTATAATTATGGATGCGAAGCTATAGTCAGAGGAACTACAGCTATTCTAAAAAAATATGACCCTTTAATACATATTTATTATGCCTCTTATAATTATAAAAATGATAAAAAGCGATTGACCGATTGTGATATTATCGTTATAAATAGAGACCGGAATAAGGTATGTTTTTTTCTTAAAAGAGTATTGAAAAAAATAGTATCATGGATACATATTACATATAGTATTCCATATGACTCTTTCGGATGGATATTGAAAATGTCTATCGATACTGTTTTTTCTATAGGGGGAGATATTTATACATTAACGGCAGATGGTAAATATAATAATGTGATCCCCTTGTTTTTAGAGAATTGTGCTTTGCATAACATAAAATATGTATTATGGGGAGCTTCCATTGGACCTTTTATAAAAAACGAAGAAGCATTTAATTATTATAGAGAGCATTTAAAAAAGATTAATCTCATTGTTGTGAGAGAAAAAAATACGATGCAATATTTAAAAAATATGGGCATTGCCGATAAAGTGATATTAGCACCCGATCCGGCGTTTTTTGTTCAAACAGCTGTTAGTGAAAACAACAATAGTAAACAAAATTTATTAGGGATTAATGTAAGCCCTTTATCTGCAATATATGAATACGGAACCCTTGAAAAGAGTTTGGAGGTACAAAGGAAAGCAATTATTCATATTTTATTGAAAACAGAATATAATATTATGCTTATTCCTCATGTCTTTAGTAAAAATCATTTGGATAATGATTTATGGTATATGATGCAATTATATGAGACTATACCTGAAAATTATAAAGATCGAATAAGCGTTTTTAAGGAAGATGTTGGGTTTTTAGGAATAAAAAGAGTGTTATGTCAGTGTAAATTAGTAATTGCGGCAAGAATGCATTGCGCAATTAATGCTATAGAAGCCAATGTTCCTGTTCTGTTTTTATCATATAGCGAAAAATCTAAAGGTATGGCAAATTTTGTTTATAATTCGACAAATGCCGTAATGAAATTATCCGAATTTTGTGATAATGATTCATTAATTAATCGCATCAATAATTGGGATGAAAAATCAGCCATTGAATCCATAAAGAAATATGATTTTTCTTTAATATTTAATATTGAATCGTAATGAAACGGATTTTACTTGTTTTTGGTACACGACCCGAAGCTATTAAAATGGCTCCTTTGGTGAAGAAGTTACAACTATATCCCAATCAATTCCAAACGTTGGTTTGCGTAACAGGACAACATAGAGAAATGTTAGATCAGGTTTTGCAATTGTTTGATATTCATCCTGATTTTGATTTGAACATCATGAAAGAATCTCAGGATTTATTTGAAATAACAGCCAATGTATTAATTGGATTGAAAAAAGTGTTGAATGATACTCGGCCTGATATCGTATTAGTCCATGGAGATACCACTACATCAACAACGGCAGCATTGGCATCATTTTACAGTCAAATTCCTGTAGGACATGTAGAAGCCGGTTTGAGAACAAATAATATTTATAGTCCTTTTCCGGAAGAAATGAATCGTCAAATAACCTCAAAGATAGCCACTTATCATTTTGCTCCTACGGAATTGAGTAAAAGAAATTTGTTATGCGAAGGAATTTCCGAAGAAAAAATTACGTTAACCGGAAATACGGTTATTGATGCTTTGCATTTAATTGTCAATAAAATTAAATCAGATAAGGAAATAGATAGAATTATTCAAAATACGCTGAAAATTAAAGGATACGATACCGGTCATTTGATCTCAGGCAAAAAATTAGTTTTAATTACCGGACATAGAAGAGAAAATTTTGGGAAAGGATTTATTAATATATGTAAGGCGATTAAAACCTTAGCTCTTTCGTATCCCGATATTGATTTTGTTTATCCTATGCATTTAAATCCCAATGTAAGAAATCCTATTTATGAAATATTTGGAGAAGATACAATATCTAATATGTTTTTTATCGAACCATTGGAATATTTAACATTTGTATATTTAATGGAAAAAAGCAGCATTGTATTAACCGATAGTGGAGGCATTCAAGAAGAAGCACCCAGTTTAGGAAAACCGGTTTTAGTGATGCGTAACATTACGGAACGCCCCGAAGCTGTCGAAGCAGGTACGGTAAAATTGGTAGGTACGGATTATCATAAAATTGTTAACGAGGTTTCGGTTTTATTAGATAATGAAGAATCATATAAAAAAATGAGTTATGCAACAAATCCTTATGGAGATGGGTTGGCCTGTGAACGAATTATAAAAGTGCTTACGTTAATTAAATAAAGAATTTGATGACAAAATCAAAAAAGATATTATTTATAGCACCGGCTTCTTTCCCAATTATGGGAGCAGAGTCGATCGTTAATGCTAAATTATTAAAAGCCCTCGCTGAAAGCGGTTATGATATAGATGTTATTTCCAAAAATATGAAATGGGCAAATTATCCGTATCAGCAATTGAATGAGTTTGGTGTTTCGTTACATAGTTTAACCGTTATTGGTGTTGAAAATAAATTAAATTTTAAAACGATAATATGGCATATTTTGGCTTTTATTACGTTTGGGATTGTTTATAAAGGAGCGCATTGGGCGTTTTTAGCTTTAAAAAAAGCAAAACAACTTGTTGAAAATAATTCATATGATTTTGTCTTAACAAAAAATGCTCCTGCCGAATTGATAGGATATTATTTAAAAAGAAAATTCGGACTAAAATGGATTGCTACTTGGAATGATCCCTATCCTACCGAAAAATATCCAGAACCTTACGGTCAAGGAATAAAGGCAAAAGTTTTTTTTGGAGCTAGTCGTTTAATCCCGATAATGAATGATTATCCTGATATACATGTTTTCCCTTCTATCCGTTTGCGAAATTATATGTTACAATATTTAAACGTAGCTATTGAAAGAACATGTGTAATACCTCATATTGTATTGCCGATGAATGATTTAAAGTCGACAGTAACCCATGAATGCTTAAAAATGATTCATACCGGCAATGTCAGCAGTCCTCGTAATCCTGAACCTTTTTTACATGCTTTACATCTTTTTTTTATTGATAATCCAGATGCGTTTATGGAGATTGCTTTTATGGGAGTATTGCCGGAAAATTTTTCCCATTTACTTATAAAATATGAGTTAACGGGAAAAATCAAACATTTGCCATCAATGGAATATACTAAGAGTTTGCAAATTGTAAATGAATATGATGTGGCAGTAATTATTGAAGCTCCTTGCAAAGAAGGAATTTTCCTTCCAACTAAGGTTAGTGATTATATGCAATGTAAAAAACAAATTTGTGCTATCAGTCCTTCAATAGGAGTATTACATGACTTATTTGAGGAAGGCTATATTCGTTATTTTGCAGAATGTACGGATATTTATGCCATAAAGCAAATGTTGAATGATATGTATAATGATTATTTAAAAGGGATTTTAACTACCGAAATGCCTGTTAAAAAGGAATATACGGCAGATGAAATAGTGAAAATGTATAATGATTTTTGAAAAATTAGATCAATGGCAATTTATTTAGTATCAGTATTTCTTTGTTTTATATCGGGAATAATTAAACAGTTAAAAGATAATAAGATATGGCTGTTAATATTACTTGGATTTCTCTGCGTTTTTTTGTGTTTCGGCTATATGTGTGGGTCCGATTGGAGAGGTTATGAACAAATGTATGAAGCCATTGATATACATTCTCTCTTTTCTACTTGTACGGTAGAACCGGGTTATTATGTATATATGTTTCCTTTTAAATTATTGCATATAAGTTTTTGGAATTTTTATATCTTTACTAAAATTATCATTTTTTGTATTATTTTTTCAACATTAATCAAGTATACGGAAGAATATAAGTATATTGCATTGATGTTTTTTGTAGCTTGGTATGGAATCTATTTATTTATAGATAATCCGATGAGAAATTTAATAGCAATTTCCATAAGTATGATAGGAATTAGATTCCTATTAGAAAGGAATTTTTGGAAATATGGTTTAATTGTTCTTATTGCGGTAAGTTTTCATATTTCTGCAATAGTAATGATACCAATCTATTTTTATTTTACTAAAAAAATTCCAAGCAAGGTTTATATAATAGCATTTTTTATAGTATATATTCTTTTTGCAACTCCCGATTTGTTTTGGGGAATTATCACAAAACTATTTGATTGGATTCCTTATATTCATCGAAAAATTGAATCCTATACTATAGGTAAAGCTGCTGAATTTGCTCAAGGAAGGTTTTTTTCATGGGGAACATTAGTACATATTTTGTTTTTTGTAATCATAATGTTTTATCGTAAAAAAATTGAGTCGTTAAAATATGGTGTTTTTTTGTTTAATGCCGCCATTCTGTATTTATTATTTTATCGAATAGCTATAACTATTGATATTTTTGGACGTATGTTGTTTTATTTTTGTATCTTTTATACCGTTGTAATTACTTCATTAATAAGAATATTTGAGTATAAATCTCGAATGATTTATGTGTTTTATTTGTTGATTTTATCCTTAATTTCAACAAAAAGAATTTTTGAAGATTTCAGATATATTCCTTACACAAATTATATTCCATATTTTATTAAAGGTGACTATCCTTCATTTGAAGAACGCTCAAATTATAATTATATGAATAGTCCTTATGTTGAAGAAGAATAACCATTCGATTGATAAAAAATGATGCTTATAAGTGTTATAATACCGACATATAAACCTGAAGATTATTTGTTTGATTGTTTGTTTTCAATAAAAAATCAAACCATTTCTCATGAATCGTTTGAAATTATTATTGTTCTAAACGGCTGTAAATACCCTTATCAAGAACAAATAGAGATATTTATGGAAAAGCATTTTGAAGATGATATTAAAATCAAAATGATTCAAACCGATATAATCGGAGTATCTCAAGCAAGAAACGTAGGAATTGATGCAGCCGAAGGAGAATACATTGCTTTTGTAGATGATGATGATATGTTGTCAAATAATTATTTAGAATCTTTAATACAAGTAAGTGATCGAAACGCAATTGCAGTGGCAAATGTAAAAGTTTTTCAAAATGATTTAAATGTGCTAAGTGATGATTATATTTCAAAAAGTTATTTGAAAAATCTTACGACCTCTCCTAAAGCTGTTTTTAGTATGAGAAGTTTTTTTTCTTCAAGTTGTGCTAAATTAATCAACAAAAAAATTATTAAAAATCGGCGTTTTGATACACATTTTAAAATGGGAGAGGATTCATTATTTATGTTTGCTATCTCGGATGAAATAAAAGAAGTTAGATTGGCAAACGCCATTTATTATCGCAGAAGAAGACAATCATCCGCTTCTCAATCCAAAAAGCAAATGAATGAAAAAATTGCAAACGCTTGGGCACTTATAGTTGCTTTTTCTAGTGTTTATTTTAGAAATTTGTTCAGCTATCGTTTTACGTTGTATTTTTCTAGAATAGGAGCTGTTTTATTAAATGTTTTTAGATAATTGTTGCTAAATGATATCTGTTGTTTGTCCAACTTATAATGAAGAAAAATATATAACCGAATGTATTCATTCGATTTTACAATGCGATTACCCACATCAAGATATGGAAGTATTGTTTGTTGACGGATATAGTAAGGATTTAACACGAAGAATTATCTTGGAATTTGCTTCAAAACACTCGTTTATCAAGCTAATTGATAATCCTGAAAAAGTGGTTCCTTTTGCATTGAATAAAGGTATTGCCGAAGCCAAAGGAGATATTATTATTAGAATTGATGCTCATGCTGTTTATGAAAAAAATTATTTTTCTACATTGGTAAAATATCTTTATGAATTAAATGCCGATAATGTTGGAAGTATTTGTAAAACAGATGTTTTGCATAAAACGCCAAAATCATTGGCAATAGCCGAAGTTTTAAGTAATAGATTTGGAGTAGGTAATGCAACATTCAGAATTGGAGAGTTTTGTATTAAAGAAGTTGATACAGTCCCTTTTGGATGTTGGAAAAAAGTTGTGTTTGAAAAATATGGATATTTTAATACTACATTAATTCGTAATCAAGATATTGAATTCAATAAAAGAATAAAAAGAGGTGGAGGGAAGATTTATTTGGTGCCTGATACCTTTTTTACTTATTTTGCCAGAGAAACGTATAAGGATTTAGCTAAAAATAATTATGCCAACGGTAAATGGAATATTTTAACGGTTTGGTTTACAAAGCAAATAAAATCTTTATCATTTCGTCATTTTGTTCCAATGTTTTTTTTGTTGTCATTACTACTTCCTTTGTTTGCTAGTTTATTTTATTTCCCTTTCATTTATTTAGTAATATCAATCTTAGTTTTGTATTTAGGATTATGTTTAATTTTAAGTATATCACTTTCAAAACAAAAGCATTTGAATTGGATCTATTTATTTCTTGCCTTTCCAGTATTACATTTTAGTTATGGAATGGGTTCATTGATGGGATTAATATGTTTAGTATTTATTAAGAAGTGAAAATTGATTTTTGTATAAAATTTGTTTTTGATAGAATGGTGTCTTTAATAGGTTTCATTCTCTTAAGTCCTTTTTTATTGGCTATTGCAATATCAGTAAAACGAGAGTCACCAAAAATGCCGATCATATTTAAGCAAGAACGTGTTGGTCGTAACGGGAAGTGTTTTACGATGTATAAATTTCGTACTATGATTGAAAATCATGGAGGTCCTTCTGTTTCGATAAAGGGAGAATCACGTATTACTCCATTAGGAGCTAAGTTAAGACGGTTGAAATTAGATGAGTTGCCCGAATTATGGAATGTTTTTATCGGAAACATGAGTTTTGTAGGTCCGCGTCCTGATGTTCCGGGATATGCTGACAAATTAGAAGGAGAAGATAGAGAAATTTTATCCCTTCGTCCCGGTATTACCGGTCTGGCCACTTTGAAATATCGAAATGAGGAAGAATTGCTTTCAAAAGTTAATAATCCGATTGAATACAATGATAAGGTGATTTTTCCCGATAAAGTTAGCATTAATTTGAAGTATTTGCATCATTATTCGTTCTTTTTAGACATAAAAATACTTTGGTGTACGGTTACAGGTAAAAAATTAAATATTTTTAATAATTAAGATGGAGAAAAAAAATAAAATTTGGTTATCGTTGGCACACATGGGAGGACAAGAACAAACCTTTATTAAAGAAGCTTTTGACACCAACTGGGTTGTGCCTTTAGGCCCGAATGTAAATGCTTTTGAAAGTTCTTTGGAACATTTTCTAAAAAGTGAAAACGAAGACATATATTTAGTAGCTCTTTCATCTGGAACGGCAGCTATACATTTAAGTCTTATTCAATTAGGAGTTACTTATGGTGATGAAGTGATTTGTCAGTCTTTTACCTTTTCAGCAAGCGCAAATCCTATTGTATATCAAGGAGCTAAACCGATTTTTGTGGATAGTGAACCCGATACATGGAATATGTCGCCCGAGTTATTGGAAAAAGCAATTTTAAACCGTAAAGCTGAAACCGGTAATTATCCGAAAGCCATCATTGTGGTTCATTTGTATGGAATGCCTGCAAAAATGGATGAGATTTTAAGTCTATCAAAGAAATATGATATTCCCATTATTGAAGATGCTGCAGAAGCTTTAGGTTCCGAATATAAAAATAAAAAATGCGGAACATACGGTCATTTTGGCATTTTAAGCTTTAACGGAAACAAAATCATAACAACATCCGGAGGAGGTGCTTTGATTTGTCATAATTTGGATGATGCAAATCAATCAAAATTTTATGCTACACAAGCAAGAGAGAGTCGACCGTATTATCATCATGAAAAAATTGGGTATAATTATCGAATGAGTAACATATGTGCCGGTATTGGTCGTGGACAAATGTTGGTACTCCCTAATCATATTCAACGTCGAAGAGAAATTCATCAAATGTATTCCGATTTATTATACAATATGGAAGGCATTTCGGTTAAACAAAATCCTACTCACGAGTTTAATTCAAATTTCTGGTTGACATGTATTACTATTAATGAAAAACACATAGCTTATTCATGCGATGATATTCGTGTTCATCTAGACAATCGAAATATTGAATCTCGCTTACTTTGGAAACCTATGCATTTACAGCCTGTTTTTAAAAATTGTCCGTTCTATGGAGACGGAACTTCGGAAAAGATTTTTAATCAAGGTTTATGTTTGCCATCAGGTTCCGCCTTGTCAAATGATGATATTTATAGGGTTGTAAATGAACTTAAATCAATAATTAAATAAATATATGAACATAGCAGCAATTTTAGCGGGAGGTTGCAGTAAACGTTTGGGAGGAAGTATTCCTAAACAATTTATGCCGCTTGCCGGAAAACCGGTAATCGAATATTCCATACAAACTTTTCAGCAACATCCTTTCATTGATGAGATTGTTTTGGTAGTGCCTTTAAATTATATTTCGAAATGTGAGATTTTAAAAACCAAATACAATAAGATTTCCGCTATTATTCAAGGAGGTGAAAAACGTTATTTATCAACACTTGCTGTTTTAAATAAATACACAGACAATGAAGAAGATACCATTGTTTTGCACGATGCAGCTCGTCCAATGATAGAGAAACAAATGATAAGTAATCTTTTAGAAGCTATGCATACATATAAAGCTGCAACCCTTGTTGTAAAAACTACCGATACAATTATTCAATCAAAAAACAATCAAATAATTAGCGAGATTTTCGATCGGTCGACTTTGTTCAATGTTCAGACACCTCAAGCCTTTAAATTGTCTGTTTTGCGGAAAGCTTTCCAATTGGCACTTCAAGATATTAATTTTCAAGCTACCGATGATAGTTCTGTGGTCTTTACCTATATTCCTAATGAAGCAATTGCTATTGTAGAAAGTAATCTGTTAAACACCAAATTAACTTATCAGGATGATTTCTCATTTCTTGAAAATTACATTCAATCCGAAAAATAAATTAATGTTTATATTTTTATTTAAAACAATATAATTTCATGAAAAATAAAATCTTTTTATTAAGTTTAATCTTCACGTTTCAAATGATCACAACAGCTAAAGCTCAATCAAAAACGTATACGCCCGAACTTTTGTGGCAATTAGGTAGACTGAATAACGTAAGAGTGTCGCCTGATAATCAAACACTCTTGTTTTCCATTACTTATTACGATGTAGAAGCTAATAAAGGGAATACCGATCTTTATACACTTCCTGTAAAAGGCGGAAAAATGATAAAAATCACTGATACACCCCTTAGTGAACAAAGTCCGGTTTGGAGACCCGATGGGAAAAAAATAGGCTATATCTTTGAAAATCAAATT
>CAZXRT010000022.1:0-13051 GCA_964642535.1 uncultured Methanospirillum sp. | reverse complement strand
CTGATTTCTCTCGTATGGACATATCAGGGTTTTTGCATCCCCTGAATGCCGGCCTCTACGCCCGTGATAATTCACCGTTGCAGCTTCTTCACTCTTCCTCCTGGTATCCTTGGTAAAAAACTCCATTTTTCAAGGCCCCGGGATAAATTCCGGATTCCGTGAGACTCACGGGAAAACAGATCCTTGGTTGATCTTCTCCTGATTGAGGAGTAACCGATAACGTTTCTGATGGGATCTTCCGGTGTCAGAATGATTTCCATCCATGTCAGAGGGGATCAGATCTCCCTGAATTTCCATGAATACCCGGAACCTGAGGAAAACAGTCTGTACAGGGAGGAAGTCGCGGGATACAGGATGAAAAGAATTAGATTCTGATGCAAACAAAGAGCAGATGATAAGAATAGTGCTGATATGGGGAGTCAGGACGGTAGGTTGGATTCCTTTATAAATAAAAAATCGTTTTAGAACATCAGCGCAAAACTGAATATCAGGTCGTACTTTGTTCCTTAAATATCCCATCTGGTGCCCCATACTATGATAGCCCTTCGTCGCCCCTGCGACCGTGCCACCCACCCCCGACCCCTCCCTCCAGGCCAAGCCCCAGGAGGGAGGAGGGACCCGTTGCATCCGGGACGCCGGAGGCTCGGCTCGCACCCCGTCGCTTCGCTCCTCCGCAAGCCGCCCGAATGCAAGTTAAACCACTGTTAATTCCAATAGTCCATATGTATGTAAATATCGAAACACGCATATCTTTGCGTGCTAATATGTGTGTATGATTATGTATACGACAGAAGAGATCGCAGATATACTCAAAATTAAAGTTGCGTCGGTTCGGGCACTCATTCGGGATAAACGGTTGATTGCGATAAATATTGGAAATGAATATCGGGTAACAGAGGAAGACTTCCAGGAATTTCTCCGGGCAAATCGAACAGATCAAAAGTAGGTAGGGGACAGCCCTACGGGCAACCACACCCTGGTATTGTCCCTACCTTCATACTTATAGACACCCGGAAAATAAAAAATCATTTCAAAAAATAAATTCAGACCCGCCTCTTGAATCATACATTTTTGAAAAAATCACGGGACCGGATCTAGAGTTCAACGAGCGGTACGGTTCATGCACGACTACCTGAAGAAAGGATAAGTTCTCACTACGATTCTCTACGACCACGACATCTAAACCCACCTCCCTTCCGCTTACGCTCTTCCGGTGGGTTTCCGGTCCTGAATACGAGAGATCAGCGCAGTCCGGACACCTGTCCGGTCTTTGCTGCGGGGGACGAATCCCCCGAACCCCCTCTTAATAAAGACAGGGGGGAGGGAGTATTCCCCCCGCGCAAGTCCTCCATATGGTCAGTAATATCCCTGGGATCCCCTCATAATTCTGATAAATATCCTCCTGAATGCTATTCATTTTGTATCTCGTAGGAAGTGGCGAAGGGGGGACACGGCATATGAGGGGGAACAGTTGACCCCCCAGACAGCTCGTCCGGCTGGGGGAGTCAACTTTTCCCCGGCCGAGTACAGGCCCATATCTACCAGGGCCGGAACCGGACCGAGTCACTGAGACCCTGATTATGGACACTGTGCAGGATTGAACCAATAAAACAGCCCACAAATAGCCGGTTGTGTCCGGGCTGAATGATTATCGAATTTAGAAAAGCCCTGCCTGAAATGGTATTCGTAGTAAAATAAGAACCCAGGCAGGGCCACATGATCCCCCTTCGCGGTAGCGAAGGGGGCGAAAAACTCCAGTGGAAATAAAGGGGGTTCGTTTGTGTGTGTTTATGTCGGTTTACGTTCTCGGCTTAAAGGCCAGGCATAAACCTGGTTCCCCGGCAGGATCCAAACATACACCCAGGTAATGATGAATCCGACTTCCATCCGGGCGAGCTTCGATCCAGTGACCTGGTTTATTCGACTGGCACCACGGACACCCGATCCCGTTCATTCCGGCCTCTCTTTGTTCTGTTTCTCCTGATGAACTCGGCTAAATCCTCCTCAGTAATCCGGTACTCATTCCCGATCTTCACCGCTATCAGTCGCCGGTCTCGGATGAGTCCCCGTATGGTTGTGACCTGGAGCCGGAGCCGGTCGGCTACCTCATCGGTAGTGAGAAGGATCATAGTGATTCCTCCCCCTCCTCCAATATCCGGTCATCACCGGGAAAAAATTGAACTCCGGGTGAATCTAACCCGGCGCAGATATCAAAGATTTTTATCTCTCTCCTGCTCAATAGGTCGGCAAGTGTTCCCATGCCCTCCCTGCTCCCGGTGATCCGGATATATCGCACCGGTTGATCCCAGGTCTGGAGATGTAACTCCATTTAATCATCCTCCGGCAGCATGAGCGTGATCACCGGTTCCCCGTCATCTCCCGGACCACAAACCGCGAGAACTAAAATTGTCTCCCGCCTCGGTTGGACATGTGGATCCCTACTCATCAGAAAGATAACTTTGAAGAAGATCCGATCTCCTCCTGACCTTCGGCTGATAGAGGTTCTGAACATCCAGAGCAGATCCCACAGTCTCCCGGTCACTGACTGACCTGGAAGATCCTCTAGGTAACCGGGATCCACATATCCCCAAAGGTGATCGGTGATTGCTACCGGCCACCTGATCCCTACTTCTTTACAGAGCTTTGGATCTGCCTGAATCAGAACACCATCGCGGAGGGCATCAACCCGGGAGTATGAATAAATCATCTCCCCGAATACCCCCGACATCAGAGCACCTCCAGGGCTGGCGGGTGAGTCAGGTTCTCCTGATGGATCCTCAGATCCCGAAAGGATCCGGGTCTGGTTCCGTACTCAGCCTGATACGTGGAGAGGATGAAGGATTCCCAAGCCTCCCTGATATCCTCAAGATCATTTGCCTCCCCTTCGACCTGGACATTAATATTCCCGATCACGGTGGAAAGAGTGAGAACGATCATATTAGAACTCCCTCTCATCCCATGCCTGGTCAGGGTCCGGATACCATCTGGGTGATTCTTCTTCGTACTCTTCAAGTTCTTCCATCAGCGGAATGAGTTTCTGTATGAGATCCTTTGCTCCTTCAATAACCTGGGAGACGTTGTCTGATTCTTCGGTCAGATAAAATTCCCCGACATCCTCGCTGATGTTCTCTTCGGTGAACTCCCTGATTATCTGGTCAATCAGTGAACAGACGCGATCTATATCTTCTGCGATGTCCTCCGGTGAAGGTCGGTAATCCGGCTGCTCAAGCCATGCAGCCTCAGCCCGGTAAAAAGAAGTGGGGAGGGATCCGCTGTTCATAATCTGCACCTCCGGATAATTCCAGCAACCCCGGGATCTACGCAGGCACCCGGGAGATCCTTATATTGGATATTCCCTTCCCTGTATGCTCTCAACGCATCACGGTGCTTCTCTGCCATCTGATTAAGGACAGTCACATATATCCCGGTCATGCGAGCACCTCAAAAAGTCCATCCAGCCGGGCATAGGAGAAAAACCGTTCATTTTTACTCTCTATTACCGGACCGAACGACCAGAGATCCCGGTTTGCTTGGAGGGTGTCCCAGATTGCACAGTGCACAGCGACATGTGGATTTTCTTTGCAATAGGGAAGGTAGCGGGAATATGCCTTCCTCACCATCCGGTTAAATTGGTTTCTTTTCTCCGGAGAAGAAAAGCGGATGGTTGTTTTTATGTCAATATTCTTCATTGACATTCAGGCCACCACCGGGAGAGCTTTTTCCATCTCAGTGATAATCGGGGAGCGGTATTTCCATGCAGGATTATCCCGACCATATACCGGGATCTGTTGTCCCTCTGCTATTGCCATAAGGTCATCGAACCGGAGGCAGAATTTCCGGCCATCTGCAAGATCTTCAATGATAACTGCACCCTTCTGTACTGACCAGTGTACTGAGTAAGCAGCCATCTCATCTTCGAGAATAAACCGGGATATCTCGGTTCCCCATGCCTGGCCACGGATCCGGAGAGCACCCCATGCGTCAGAGCTAAGTAAGTAGGTTGCATCCGGAACCCTCACGATAAGGGTTTTTGTCTTTGTCAGTTCAACAAACCCGACCAGTGAAAGCCGGGCTTTTCCGTTCTGTTTTGTGGTTGGTTTTAGGGCTGTCATGCTAGACATCTCCTAGTATACATCGACGTATTAGCATTTATACTTATTTATTCAGATCTTATATACTGCAATAGTATGTATTCAGACGTATTCTAACGCAAACGAACTACCTTCATTTCCACTGGAATTTTGTAGCGGCCTCGCTCCGCGAGGCTAAACCTCTTCGGGGGGGCGACCCTCATCCCTGCGGGACGAGGGTCTTCTTTTGGTCGTGCATGGTTCTGGTATTATCATTGATATTTTCAAATCGGTCCCGCTGCTGAATATATGATAATCGATCCTGGTCCAGGTCTGGCTATGTTACATATCTTTTTGCCTTTTTAATCCGGGTGTCAGCCTGTAGACATCGACCTGTACTCGGTCGGGGGAAAAGTTGACTCCCCCAGCCGGACAAGCCGTCTGGGGGGTCAACCGTTCCCCCTCATGACCCGTGCTTCCTCCTCTTTCTCTTTTGCGTAAGTTATGGGGTTTGACTACCTAACAGGAGGGAGGGCGAGTAGCAAGCACCTGGCCCGATTTTTTGTAACCTTCTTTGAGATCATAGTAGAGGGCCGTGAGTCTCCTCCCACCCCTGTCTTTTCAAGAGGGGGCTCGGGGGATTCGTCCCCCGTCAGCAAAGACCGGACAAGTGTCCGGGCTGCGCTGATCTCTCGTATTCAGGACCGGAAACCCACCGGATGAGCGAAGCGGTAGGGAGGTGGGTTTAGATGTCGTGGTCATAGTGAAACGTCATGAGTACAGGCCAATTACAAAGATGCCACAACCGGATCTAATATTCGAAATGATCAAAGAACACCTGCACGAACCTTATCCTTCGTTATGTCTGCCAATGGGGTTCCGAATTGATTGTTTATCACAGATTTCAGCGGAGTGAACCTCATAAACCTCAGGTAGAGGCGAACGATTGACCTCACGGGCCGCGACTTGTTCGCGGAACGGGAGAGTCAATTTTTCGCCGAAGTACCCTACACACCAGAGGAGAGCAGTATATCCGGGAAATGAGGACCGGAACGCAGGCGAAGAATGCAGCCGGAGTGAGGACCAGAATGAACCGGATATTCTGCGAACCGGAGCCAACCGATGGCGATCTCGATTATCTAGGCAGCACCGAAGCGACTGAAACGAAATTGGCTGGGCCGGCTTGCCGGTCCTGCCGGTTGAGTGAAGGAGTGATAAAACGGGAACACGGTGGCCCCCGAAGGGGGTCACGGTGTGACCTTCCCCGTAGGAAAACGCTTGCGGAGGAGCCGAAGGCGACGGGGTGCGAGCGACGAGGGCTTTAGCCCGAGGTTTTTCCGAGGCACCCCCCAAGCGGGTTTGGCGCTGGGGGGTAAGGGGGGGTTGGGTGGTCGCAGGGGCGACAATGGGCTATCATGTGGTGAATACTGCCCAAAGACTCAGAAAACACCTAAAATGTAATATCACGATAAGAGGAGGGTAACGATGAAAATCTCCATAGAGTTAATCGATTGCTAATTGAGAGAGAACATTAGAAAGGAACATCAAAAACGGGCATGATTGGTGATACCAAGGGATCGGATCGAGGTATCCGATCCCAAAACAGAAGACCGGTTTTGACCCGGTCTTCTGCGAAAACCCGCTGCCATACTGGCAAACAATATTTCACGTACCCTAATATATAGTTCGATTTTTACCATCACTCTTTTCCGGCCTTAGAAAACGGGAAGAGATCCATGATCTCAACAAAGCCTTCCTCAGTTGCCCGGATCGTCATGATGACATTTCTCGTAACCTCGATATATCGAATATACATGAATACCATGCCAATTCCATTGGAGACAGCCAAAACCACCGAAACAATGGTTATAATTCCTGTGATATCCATCCTGCCCCCCCGTACTCAACATACTCACTGACATTCATGTCACCGGCGACAAATCCCCGTTCGCGATGGGTCAGGTTCGGTGTCTCAGAGATCTTCCCAAGTGATACCATGCCTACTCCATCAAGCAGAGTTCCGGCCCTGGTCAATCCACCGCTTAGGG
Source organism: uncultured Methanospirillum sp. (assembly GCA_964642535.1). Classification (GTDB taxonomy): domain Archaea; phylum Halobacteriota; class Methanomicrobia; order Methanomicrobiales; family Methanospirillaceae; genus Methanospirillum. The sequence goes on along the minus strand of CAZXRT010000022.1, from coordinate 6,933 downwards.
ACCGGGCTGATGTGTACGAACCATACGACCACAGCCCAGAGGTGGATATCTCATCATACCGGCTTTTATTTACCGGGTCACCAAAGACACACGTGAACCCATCCTTCTTTCCAGTCTGAACCTGGGATGAGAACTCATCAAGCCCCATCGGTCCGGATGACTTCACCCGGGTATCGGTTATGATCCCATCTCTGAAATCGACATTCCGGTTAATTGTCGAACGATCATTGGTGAAGATGAGTCCGGCATAGGTCTTGTCACCTGTAAGAGCGTATGAGATCCAACTTGTTCCATCTACCGAAATGGATGACGATACCATATCTGCTGACATAAATCCTGCGAATAAGATACATAGAATCCCAGCTAGGGCTACAATCTTTTGCATTTCTTTTACCTCGAAAAAAGAAATCGGAGATAGTCTTATGCCAGTGCCGGGATGGTGTCAGCCCAGGTTTCAATGCCAGTGACGATAGCATCAGCCTCATAGCTGGAGACAGTCACGCTGTCCCGCCTGAAACTGACGTTATAGAGTTCGCCGTTCGCATCATGACACTTGAGGGTTGCGCTGAATGCATCCTCGGAACTGTCATGAGACGGAGATCCTCCCATCGCAGTCCCGAGTGCAGCAGTTCCCATGATAGTACTGATATCGGTGTTGAAGGCGGCTGCAGTCGGGGCCTTCACGGAGATGGTGCCAACAGTCTTGGCAAGTGCATCTTCATAGACGACCTTCCCGGAGTAAGACTGAGAGGTCCGGGTCACCCCGTCCACGGTTGCACCACTCGAGGTGTAATCCGTACATCCCCACGGGTTCGTGTCAAGGATGTTCTGAACCAGAGTGACAAAACTGGTAAGGTCTGCAATCGGTGCCGCGAGCTTCCGGACGGAGCTCTTAATCAGAGACTTCTGGACAAAATCTGCCATTTTCGATTCTCCTGTCACATCTGTGACAGTAGAGAATTGGATGCGAGTATATATGGGTTTAAAAAGAGTCGGAAAACGGATGCATCAAATATAAGCAATTGGTGATTAGAGTGGTTTGAATAATTATTTTCTCTCCTTTGCCTTCTTCAGGTAAGATGATTATTATGCAACATCTTCACCTTTTTTCTCGATAAAACAGTAGCCACATTCCTTGCATTGGTATCGTTGTTTCTTTCCTCCGGCCCTGAGTACGAATCCACTCTTTACCGTTTCCTTTCCACACCGGGGGCACATCATATCAACCATGATACTCATTTTGTCTCAATAATAATTAGATAGATGGAGAGATAGATAGATAGATAGATATATTTTTCAAATCTCATATCTTTTATCAGTATTCAGAGGTGCTTCCCACGACAACTAATACCAGCATCAAAAAAATCGAAACCATGGTTCCGACAGCAACCGGAGTATTGACACTTATTGTTGCGATAAGTTCATTTGGCCTGTCGTTCTCAAATCTTCGTGAGTCAGCAGTAGAGGCCGGGTTTTCTCCTTTACTTGCCTGGTGTTGGCCAATTTGTATTGATGCCCTCCTCATCTCGGGATCCTTAATGGTGCTTAGGGCAAATGTGAAAGGGACTCGTGCAGCTTTCGGGTGGGCAGTGCTCCTAGTGTATACCGGGATAAGTACCGGATTTAATATCGCTCACTCTCCGGACGGATTACTGTATAAGGCGTCTCATGCTATCCCTCCGATATCACTCTGTATCTCGATTGAGGTTTTGATGAGTATTATAAGGGCAGACCTGACAGCTGAACCGCAGCTCGCTGAGTCAGAGAATCGGCCGGATCAGATCAGGGAGTACATACAGCTGCACCCGGAGGTGACTGCAGCTGACTTGGCAAGGAGCTTTGGAATAGCGAGACAGACAGCTGCTAGGCACCTGAGTAAGAGTAAACAGGGAAAAGAGATAGGAGAATTGAATATGTGAATTTTCTCTAATAATTTTTGATTCGCTATTAATTGATGCTGATCTGTGAGATGAACCAAAGAGTTTTTCCCATGTCGAGAATACCACTTTTTATCGGAATAAATGATTCTCTGATTGTATTACTGATTCACGTTGTATATGAGTAATTGATATTTAAAGTTAAATTCTCTTCTTTCACTTCATTTAGCCTGCAATTTGTTACGGACTTCCCATAATCCTTCTAACCGCTGAGAGAAGTATCTCCGGATCATAAGGTTTGACGACGTACCCGTTTGCCCCGATCCTCATGGCCAGATCAACTATTGATCCCTGCCCTGCAGAAGTGCAGAGGATCGCACGGGCATCAGGATATTCTATCCGAATACTCTTCAGTACATCGATACCATTTATTCCTGAAAGGATCAGATCGATAATTACCAGATCCGGCCTTGTTTCTCTATAGAGTGAGATCCCGGTTTCTCCATCTGATGCGGTTCCAGAGACACAATACCCGGATGAAGTGAGAATTGCTGATGCCCTCTTCAAATCGTCAAGGGTATCTTCGATGATTAGTATTTTCCCAGTCATTAGTATCATTTCCAATATCAAAAAAACATGAATCCATTTTTTGGTGTGAAGAATGGAACAATGCAAATATTTTTAAATTAAAACAATTAATATGTGTTTAAATGCGTGTTCACTTAATTTCGATTCTTCGACAAAATATTTTGAACCTATAATTGGTTTGATTTTTTAACCTATGGTAAAAATCTGACTACTTTCATTCGTCGTGAATAGCTGGCTCATGGTATGAATATCTAGTGAATGGATCATAATCATTTTCAATTCTCCTGCTGTAGTATTAAGAATAATAATTCAAACATAATATGTAATACCTATTTAAGATTCATATGAATAATTAATTTCTCACTGTCATGAACCGGGAACATAGATAATATTGGAATCTGTTATGGATGATATCAGAGAAGAAAAAGCTGAAATCAATACCGCAGTACAACAGGTCAGATATCAGATTCCTGAGAGTCCGATAACAATATCAATAGAACCAGCAGGGTCATCACTCTCCGGATATCAGGTAATCGAACCTGAAATAAGGGCGGACTTAGAAGTAATACTTGAGGTTCTTCGAGGTCACATTGTCAATATCTTCCGGGATAAAACCAGATCTCGACGATTTTTAAAAAATTTTTCAACTGAATTTGCCCAGGTAGCAAAAGAGACCTTTCCTTCGCTTAATGCTCGGGACATCAGAACCCTTGAGTATTATATTAAACGTGATGCGCGAGGGTTTGGCCCACTACAACCTTTGATCGAAGATCCAAACGTAATGAAGATTTCCATAAACGGACCGGGTCGTATTGTCACCGTCCATCATACCTCATATGGACTTCTCTTCACCTCCCTCCAACCTTCTGAGGATGAGATTCTCAATTTCCTTCGTAAGATATGTAATAGATCAGTTATTTCGCTAGATATTAATTGGCTTCCACCTGAAATATCGCTCCGTTCCGGTCTTCTGATACATCTCACCATCTCAGGCAATGGGTCACCCCCTTCGATGTTTACCATAGAGAAACCACCGGTGCATATGTCGGTCGTCAGATCGAAGATAAAGGAACAGACTCCTGAACCGGTTCTTTCAACCTATCATCTCTATCATGACATGGCAATAGTCAGGGTGTTCATATCAGCAAATAGTGAATTCGTCTATCAGATATCTATGGTTCCGCTTGAACCTAATGAACATATTGCTATTATTGCTGCCCAAGAAGAAAATAAGCGGAGGAGTGGGCTGCAATCATTTCGAGAGGGAGCATTCCGGATGTCATCCGAAGACTTTTCCCGATTTATAATTCAGAAATATCCGGATATTTCAAAGGACCGGTATCATCTCCTCTATATTGCCCTTGCTTTTCGTCAGGATACGGTCAGATGGATTAGGGTAATCCTGGCTGATCATCAGGTCGGGCGAATTCTTTGTACTCATCCAGGTAAACCAGTTCAGGTCTGGCATACGCAGGCACCTGAAGGAGCAAAAACATCAGTCATCCCTGACCGTTCTGATTTGAATCGGTTTGCTGACTTTTTAATTAAATCATCAGGAAAGGAGATAGATCCAGATACAACTGAATTATCAATCAGGTTTAAGACTGGTGAATTGGTAACACTCACGCGGGTAATGGATGATCAGGGGCACTATTACCGAATTGATGTCAAAAAAAATGATTCCGGGAATGTTGAATCCGATAGATCACCGGAAGATACTCTGAAACGGATCACTATCCCAAGGCTCTCCCCGCCTATTGTGAAGCAGGATGCCCGAATCGAGGGTCTTCTCACGAAAATATTCAACAGGGAAGAAGGAGAGACAACCGATGGAATACCAAAAGAAGAAGAAAATACGGGTGAACCTTCTTCAGTTAAGGAAGGATTTGCAGAGAGATTATTCAATCCCATCAGGACTGGGCTGAAAAGTTTCTCTCTACCTGGAAAACAGAGAAAGGAGAAACCAGAATATGATGAAGCCCCGATACCTGACACCCTGCAAGTTCCGTCTGTCCTGAATGTACAGAGTGAGGATGGGTGTGTTGCCGAAGAAGCCTACTGGCTCTTCGATCCCCATTCATATGCGGTCATCCTCCAGGACCGGAGCAAAGATCGATCATACCGGGTAATTGAGCCCGAACTCTCTCCGCGTGAACGGATTATCCTGGAGGAGACTCATGAAACACTTCGTGATGTATTGGTGTACGATAAACCAGTGACCCGTGGAGATCTCTTTCTTGAATATTCAGAAGTTGCAAAGGTGGTCAAAACCTATGATCCAAAGATAAGCGATGACCGGCTTTCTGTCCTTTACTATTATCTTCGGAGAAATTTGAACGGGTACGGAAAGATTGATGCCCTGATGTATGATGAACTCCTTGAGGACATCTCCTGCAACGGTCATGACCTTCCGGTGTATATTCATCACCGATACTATGGCAGCATCCCGACATCCATCCGGTTTGAGGCTGAAGAATTGAACCGTTTTGTCCTTAAACTCTCCCAAAAAGCGGATAAACAGGTCTCCCTGACCTCACCGCTCCTTGATGCCTCACTTCCGAATGGATCACGTGCCCAGATCACCTACTCAGATGTGGTCTCAACCAAAGGCAGTTCATTCACGATCAGAAAATTCCGGTCAGACCCGATGACTCCGGCCACCCTGCTCGCTTTTGGAACATATAGCGATGAACTTCTGGCCTTCATCTGGTTAGCTCTTGAAAACCGGCAGAGTCTGATCGTTGTTGGTGGAACAGCAAGTGGAAAAACCTCGGCGATGAATGCCTTTTCATTCTTCATTCCGCACAATTCCAAGATCGTCTCACTCGAAGATACCAGGGAGATTCAGATACCACAAAAGAACTGGCTCCCGGTCCAGACCCGGGCGAGCAACTCGTTCAGTGACCGGGGGAGTGTAGACCTCTTTGATCTTCTGAAAGCCTCTCTCCGTCAGCGGCCTGAATATATCATCGTAGGTGAGGTCAGGGGAAGTGAGGCCCAGACTCTCTTCCAGGCGATGAACTCAGGCCATACCACCCTTTCCACCCTCCATGCTGGTAACATTGAGGAGGCCCTCAACCGGCTGACCAATGAGCCGATTAATGTCCCGCCAGCGATGTTCGGTGCTCTCAATCTCATGGTAATTCAGACGTTCCACTATCGGGATGGACGAATGATCCGCCGTTGTGATGCAATTCAAGAGATCGTCCTAGGTGAGGATGATAAAGTCAAGTGGAATACCTTGTTTGAGTATGAACCAACCAATGACTCATTCAGAAGAAGGTATTCCAAATCCAAGACCCTGCAGACGATTCAGTACATGCACAACTGGAGTGAGGAGGAGATCAGATATCAACTCGATCTTCGTGCCGGATTCTTAGCCAAACTCCGGAATCAGTACAGTACCGATCCCGAGGTATTGATGAGGATGATCACGGATGTGCGGAGGCTGGCTTGAATTTTATCACCCCCCGCAAGGTGGATGAGTGGCTGGAAGGAACATCCCTCCGGCGGTCTATCCGGGCTGCTCATCTCCCCTATTCCCAATACTCCTATTTTCTGATCCTGCTCAAATACAGTATCCTCTCGGTGAGCACGTTTGCTCTTCTGACTGCATTTATGATGATCACCCATATCCAGATCATTCCGGGTATGGCAAACGTGTACACGATTATCATCCTCTTTGTTCTGCTCGTTCCCGGAGTAATCATTGGTATTTTCACCTATCCCCAGACGGTTGCATCCGGCAGGAAGTCCTCGATCGATCTCGATCTTCCCTATGCAATCACCTACATGCAGGCCCTCTCCACGACGATGACCTTGTATAATGTTATCAGGAAGATTTACGAGGCTGATGATCTCTTCGGGGAGGTAGGGAAGGAGTTTGGGCTTATCGTTCGGGATGTGGAGGTTTTTGGAGACGATCTTTACTCCGCTATCAGGAATTTGCAGAAGGTGACTCCTTCTAAAAACCTTGAAGAGTTTCTCAATGATCTCCTTCTCCTCTCGAATAGTGGAGGAGATATTACGAATTTTCTCTCATCCCGGTCAGCATACTTCCGTGAATCTGCATCGCGTGAACTTGAGTCGGTCTTAAAGACGATTGAAGTGATGGCCGAGGTGTATGTGACCGCATTCGTGGCTGGCCCGATTACGATGATCATCATCATCGTGGCACAGAACCTGGGAGGAAAATCTGATCTATCCCAGTATATGCCATTCATAATTATCGGGCTAGCTCTTGGCTCCATCGGGATGATCTATATCCTGTATCTGATGCTCCCGACGATGAAGATGGATATCACCAGAAAACCGGTTGAGGAATCAGAATTTGCTGATGTTACCATAGGGAAAGAAGAGTTCTCAAAGGTAGATAAGAATTTTCTGAAGAATGTTGAAGCAAAACGGAAGCGGTTCAAACTTGAGAATCTACTCAAAAATCCTGCACGGGCGTATATTTCAGATTATA
>CAZXRT010000021.1:0-13292 GCA_964642535.1 uncultured Methanospirillum sp. | reverse complement strand
AAAAAGAAATTTAACAGGATGTTGCAGAGTTCTTCGGGAAATAAGCAAGATCCCCAGGCATTTTTTTTCGAAATATTCAGGCGCAGCCCAGGAGCAGAAAGATAGGATAACTTGTCCCTGTGCTTCACCTGATTCATCACGTCCCGTGATAGGTTTTCATGAGAATGTGACACTCATCACAAATATCCCTCACTACTATCCCCTTGTTTTCACCAAATTACGATTTATCGAATAATGCAGAAGATAACAAATAAGGAAATGATTCTTGAAATCCTGAACAATCTTTTATTTACTAATATAGATATAATGTAGATGGGAAGTAGAATTATGAGAGAAAGGGGGTTTTCATTCCGAAACCGGAACAATCTTCTCTCGTAATTTCCCTTCAAGGTCAAGATTCATCATCTCTATCACGTTGGATACGACCCCCCGGGTATGTCTTCGCAGGATTGGATCGGTTTTGAAAAACTCCCGATCCTCATTACTGGAAAACTCAGCCCCATGAGTCCGGTACGAGATTCCAAAGGGTGCGAGTATAAAGCCCATCTGCTGAAAATTCAGAAAAATATCCATTGCTGTTTTAATCCCGCCGTCTTCGTGTCCATTTACGAGGATTCCAAGAATTTTCCCTTCTGTCAGACCCGGTTTGTTCAGATGATAGAGATTCTGCATACAGGTTGTACGATCAAGAAAAGTCTTGAGTCTGGCTGACATGCTGTTCCAGTTGATGGGTGATGCGACGATAACCGCTTTCGCAACAGAAATCATCTGGTGAAAATTGTGCATATCATCTGAGGTATTTCTGCAGGGATAATCGCAGGACTGTGCTCGCACTGCATAACAACACCAGCAATGGTCGATTAAGAATTCATTCAGGTTGAAACGTTTATATGGGATATTTGTTTCTCTTATCAGCTCTTCTGCAATATCTGTCATGACACCGGTATTCCCGGCCCGGTGCGAACTACCATTGATAAGGAGAATATCAAAAGGTTCGCCGCTATATGAGATAACTTCCCGGTGCTGAGGGATAAATTCTCCAGATGGGCTATGGCAGTTAGGACATCCTTTTGGCGGTCTGGTAGCATCGATACAAAAACCACAGACCGTACACTGCCAGGATATCTTTTCTTCAGGTTTACCGGGGTTTGCTGATGAGATGGTCATAATATTACCTTATTTCTGATTGTGTTATTATACATTAACTGCCATTCTTTTATACTGGGTCTATCCATCCTTATCCAGAAGTGGGATGGGTAAATAATCCATTACTTCTTCTTCCCGAATATCAAAAAATAGCGAATTCACTAATATTTCCATCGTGATACTCCTGGACCTGATCTGATTAATGGGGTTCCTGTTTTATCATACCAGGATGGTCCAAAAAACTAATATTCCAGAGTAACGATTACTCACCACCAGGATTTGTCTCTGCTTCCTGGAAAAACTCCCTTTCAGGTTTGATATGGACCCTGCTGGATCGTTAGAAGTAAAAAATTGCTTCAAAATACCAATCATCATACTTGTGAGTGTGCTTCTGATACTGGCTGTATTTAGTTTCCCCTCTGCTGCTTCCCGGGATGTAAAAATTGCGGTCACTGATCTGAAAACAACGTTATTCACGGATGAAAATGGCGAACCATCGGGTTTTTTTGCAGATATTATCAAGGATGTTGCATCACAGGAAGATTGGAATATCATCTGGGTCAGGGGTTCACTTTCTGAAAGCTGGGACCGGTTATCCTCTGGCGAAATTGATCTCCTGCCTGGGGTAACCAAAACTCCTGAACGAGAAAATCTCTATGATTTCAGTAACGAATCGGCACTATCAGTCTGGTCACAGGTTTATACCCGCCCTGAATCAGGCATTAACACCATCTTAGACCTTGACAAAAAACAGATTGCAATGGTCAGGGGTGCTGCCAGTGGAAAGGCATTTCAGGATTATGCCCTGAAATTCGGAGTCAATGCAACATATCTTGAAAAGAATACCCCGGAAGAGGTTTTTATCGCGGTTGCCACAGGAGAGGCGGACGCTCTTGTTGTGTATAACACTGCAGGGCAGGAAGATTCCAGAGAGTATGGTCTTTCTGATACTCCGGTAATGTTTAATCCAAGTCAATTTGGTTTTGCGGTTAAAAAAGGAACAAATCAGGATCTTTTGAAGGTCATTGATCCATATATCGCTAAAGGGAAGAACAATCCCTCATCCATATACAGTAGTGCAATGCAGAGATGGTTTGGCATTACGGCCGGGGAAACCATTCCAGCCTGGATTTGGTGGGGGCTTTTGGGAGTTGCAGGTCTTGCTGCCCTTTTCGTCATCATGAGTTATGTTCTCCGGAGGGAAGTTCAGCGGAAGACTGCTGAACTCGCACGTCAAAACGAGGAATTACTCACAGAAGTTCTGAACCGTACTCGTGCAGAAACGGAACTGGTTAAAAAGAATGACGAGTTGGAGGCTGCAAACGAACAACTCCGGGCAATGGAAAAGGAACTTCGCAATAACTATCTGGCCATTCAGAAAACAGAAGTTGCCCTGATTCAGGCCAGAAAAAAATTAAACCTTCTCAATGAGCTTACAATTCAGGATATTAAAAACGCCTTCTTCATCCTGGGGAGTTATATACAGCTTACAAAGGAAACAGGAAGCATAGAAGAAGCACAATCGTATTTTGCTACTGAAGAATCAACATTGCAATCTATACATGGCAAGCTGGCCTTTGCTGAAAAATATCAGAATCTTGGGATTCATAAACCAAAGTGGCAAAATGTTACTTATACTCTCATTACTGCGATATCTCATCTTGATTTATCAAATATTTCACGAACCGTGGACATGCCTGAAGTCGAGATATATGCTGATCCCTTACTCGAAGATGTTTTTGTTGCTCTGATGGAAACAATATACCAACAAGGGTCCGAAGTCACCAGAATCCAACTTCGCTGCCACGATACAACTGATAATGTCATTATTGTGGTTGAATCAGATGGTCCGGGAATTTCTGAAGAAGACAAAGAAGCGTTGTTCACCTGGGAACATATGGGAAAAGGCGGGACCAGCCTCTTTCTTGCCCGGGAAATCCTCTCAATAACCGGAATCTCCCTGCAGGAGACCGGAGAGAAAGGAAAAGGAATACGATTTGAGATAACGGTTGGAAACAATGAATTCAGGATATGTGAGCCAGCAGGTATCGGGGATAAAGAGCGATGAAAAGAAGGAGATACCGACCAAAAAGTGGTGATGGAAAATTTTCATCGATTCCATGAATCATTTTCTCTTGACAACTTCGTGGCTCAGGAAAGAAATTAATTTAGAGAGAGATAATCGATTGAATGTAAAAACTGGGGGCATAGTAACAAGATATCAGAGTGACTCAGCAAAATTCAGAAGGCATGTGCTGATTCTGATCGGAATCTAAAAAAGTTAAAGTTTCTGGGAAGCCATCTCGACATCTTCTTCCTTGATCGTTTTCCGACCAGCATGAGATGCAAGTTTTTCAGCCTCTTTTGTCAGTTTTCCGATGTACGCTTCTGCCTTTTTTACAAGGACTTCTGCTGCATCTGCTCCAACACGCTCGGCTCCATTTGCCTTAGCGATCCGTACTACTGCTGCAATTGGTAAATCTGCCATAGTTTTACCCTTATTAGAAATATATTCTATACAATATAAAATTATTGTATTAGAAGTTGAATTTCACGGAGAATTCATAATCACTACTCACAGAAAGTTTGTTTTCTAATCTAATGGATTCTAACGAATTTTAAATTATTAGCCTCTAATAAGGCCCAAAATAGGATATTTGGAGAACATGAAAGAATTGGAAGGATAAACCATTTTCATCTAATTCGCAAAAAGGGATAAGCAATTGTTCTTTTCTAAGCGTTGAACACATATGCACCTGCATCTCTTCAGATCCATGATTCTCAAATGAGATCTAAAATCCTCCATCGATGTGAATCATTAGCCAATTTTTGTCCTGATTCTATCTCGGGTGAGAATTTGTTTTATCATGATATGGAGGAACCTTGAAAACCTGATGATGTCACAAAAGATTGAAAAAAATTGAAAACTCAACTTTTCCGAATAGAAATGGCCTTTGAGAGACCGAAGACTATCCCGAATGTGATGAATATACCAAGTATAATTGCAATAATTCCCCCCACCGGTCCTGATTCCTCATGTACTGAATAATCAGGAAATGGAGAAGAATAGACAGAAACGCCGGTCCCTACCGCTTCGGGATCTCCGTCTTCCGGTGCAGGACCTGTCAGGGTTTTAGCATTTTGAACTACGAGAGAGGTACTCTCAAGACCATCAGGATCTCCTGAAGCAAAGAAGACAGCAACAATCCCGATCGCAAGTGCAATGAGGACCCCGGCAATAAGAAAAGTCATGTTATCAGGATGATTCATGCCGGCACCACCTTCGATGAGGAGGCGATGAGATCAGGCCGTGAAGAAGCAATCAGGTAGATGATAACGGCAGTAATGATCCCTTCAATGATTCCGATAACAGCATGATATACACCCATTGCGATAATACCGGGTACAAGCGGGAAAGTTCCCGCAAGCGACATCTCAATAGCACAGGCTATAGCAGCAATTACGCAGGCAAGCCAGGCAGCGATTCCTGCAGAGAGGTAGGGATTTTTGAATATACCTACTAGTCCATGGTAGGAATAATACCCGACATATCCACCAATAACTCCCATATTCAGAATATTGGCTCCCATGACCGTTATCCCGCCATCTCCGAAAAGGAGACCCTGAACAATCAGCACCAGGGTGAGGATAAAGACCGCAGCAAAGGGTGAACCGAGCACGATGGCTGCCAGGGCTCCACCAACGAGGTGGCCACTGGTTCCCATGGCCACAGGAAGATTAAATGACTGGATTGCAAAAATTCCTGCTGCAAGCACGGCAATGATGGGAATCCGGTCCTCGTTCATTTCACTCTTTGCCCACCGAACCGATAAACCAACAAAAATCAGCGCAATAATCCAGTAAATGCCACTCTGCCAGAGAGGAATAAAGGCGTCAGGAATATGCATACAGTATGTTCATACTCTTTTCTATATACGTATTACGATTTGAAACAAGATACTTCTTAATATTTTTTCTAAAAATGTCTTATCTTTTATATCATGCGTGAGTGACGGAAAAATGCATATTCCGGTGGTCCGGATATCAGGAAAAAAGAATACAAGGAAACTCTGACATTTCAGATATCCAGGTATTGGTAATACCTGACACCCATAGAATTGATATTCATATATTCCTTACGCATCAATGCCGGGAAAACAAATCAACAAATCATGAGGCATGCAAATTAAAAAAGAAATCGACATTTCCTGCAATATTCGCGATATTATCCCGATATAACGTATATCGTCAGGGTCATCAGGGGAAGAACAATTATGCCAACGCCAAGCATTCCCTTTTCCATTGAGTTAAGGGGTTTTTGTGGGAGATGGTCCAGGACGTGATATCCATATCCACGGCAGATCATTGCACTATAGGTTCTCTCTCCCTGTTCATACGCACGGAGAAACAGACTTCCCATGGCATAGCCAAGGGTTTGTAATCGATACATATAGGGAAGATTCCGGTCAAACGGGTCAAAATTCCGGCCTTTTAATGCACATTGGATCTGACAGAACATCCGGGCAAAAAGAAACAAGTACCGAATCATCATTCCCAGGGAGAGAGCCATTACCGAGGGAAGGCCCAGCCTTCGTCCTCCTTCCAGCATCTTCTGAGCCGGTGTGGTGGAAGAGAGCAGAATTATCGCGCTGATACAGACCAGAAACTTAAGAAGCAAAATGAATGCTGATTCAACAGATTCAACGTAGACAGGAAAAAAGGGAAAAGGAAGAGGAATCTGTGTTGCAGTAAGAGCTCTTGGGTTTTTAAAAAAAATCTGAAAGAAAATGATGAAAAAACCAAATGGGAGAGTAACCAGAAAACGGGAAATAAATGTCTTTACTGAAAGGCCGGATAAAACCCATCCAGCAGCGATAAGTACCGCAAAAGGAATAACACAAAAAACCACTCCCAATGTCAGTGGATATCCGACCGTCAGAATGATTACCAGGAAGGAAAGTATGATCTTGACTCTGGCGTCGATGTCATGAATTATCGAATGGCGCGAAGCATCCCAGTCAATATCAGTTAGTCCTTCAATCATGTACAATTCCAGTTTTTCCGGCAATAAGATGGTAGAGTGATTCTTCCACCTCTTCAAAGCGGTATCCGGTCTTTATTTCAATTCCGCGGTTTCGAAGAGAACTGACCAGACGGGTGAGAACCGGAACATCCAGATGTGCCTTTTTCAGGAGAGAGATATCAGAAAAGACCTCTTCACAGGTACCCTGCCCGATTATTTCTCCGTCATGCATAACATAAATATAATGGGCAAGTCCTGGCACGATATCCACATGATGCGTTGAAAAAAGCAGGGAAATTTTTTTTGTTTTAACAAGTCTGCGGAGCAGATGAACAAGATCATGAATTCCAAGCGGGTCCAGGCCGGACGTTGGTTCATCAAGGATCAGAATCTTCGGATTCATGGCCAGGATTCCGGCAATTGCTACCCTTTTTTTCTCTCCGCCGGAGAGCTGATGAGGGGGGCGGTCTGCGAGCCGTGTGATCTCAAGCAGTCTGAGTGTTTCTGAAACCCGCTCTTCAATCTCACTTTCTGAAAGTCCCATATTGGTCGGACCAAATGCGACATCTTCCCTGACTGTGGGCGCAAAGATCTGGTCATCAGGATCCTGATACACAATCCCGACCTTCTGTCTGACAGTTCGCAGGTTTTCCCGGCTAACCCGCTCCCCATCAATCCAGATCTCACCGCTTTTTGGAAAAAGAATCCCATTGAAGTGCTTCATCAGGGTACTTTTTCCAGCTCCGTTTGAACCCAGAAGAGCAATACAACCGTTGTCCGGCATCTGAATAGAGACATTCTGCAGGGCGGCAATACCTCCCCGGTATTCATACGAGATGGAGCGGGTCTCGATGATTGACATATTCTTCACAACTTTAGGATGTGAAAATATTATGTTCTTGTGATCCGGGTATAGCAATTATGCAGGATATCAAAAACCAGAATACTTCAAAATTTGAAGGATGCATACAAAAATGAAAAACATAAGAACTCTCGATAAATGGAAAGGAACGGAAACATTCAGAAACCCGGCTTTTGGAGTTTTATCTGGTGCCCTACGATCTGATTCTTCGAGTGCCAGAACATGATACTTCTTAACCACTGCAAGCTGGATAAGAATATCATGCCAGCTAAGACAAGTTAGAAACCGTAGTTTCTGACTGGCTTGATGGAGTGCTTCTTCTATACCGTTTTCGCTCCATCAGTCGTAGCAATACTTAGAAAAACAGGTTTTCCTCCCCATTGAATCTTCTGCACCATCACATGGAGAGGGATCCGGGTTCCATCCTTGTGAAAATGAAAAGCCTCAAATTCGAGTGTTCCTGATTTCTGTATTATCCGGGTTCTTTGTTCAATCAGGTCTTCACTCTCTGGAATGTCTAGATCATGAAGATTCATTGCCATGAACTCTTCCTTTGAATACCCGTGAATTCTGAATGTTTCTTCATTTGCATACAGAAATGTACCTTCTGCATTATGGACCGTGATTGATGCCGGGGCTTTGTCTGCAATAACCGCAAGAAGTTGGTTGAATTCATCCAGTCGCTTCCATCCAGTATCATCAAAGATGATTCCATCAAAGATGTACCGTCCATCTTCTATCACCGGACTGGAAACCGCTTTGATCCATTTTGACTCCCCGTTCGGCATCAGATACTGCCCTTCGTATCTCCAGATTGTCCCGGCAGTTATCGCCTCCTGAATCGATCGAAGGAAACCTTCACGTTCTCCTTCAGGAATCCGGGCAGTGAAACGTGCAGAAAAAAGGGAGGGGTCATTGTCAATACCCAGGATCTCATAGCACCTCTGGCTGATATAGGTAAATCCCGTAGTTCCGTCAGGATTGACCACAAGACGGTATACCACTCCGGGAATGTTGGACGCCATTGCTTTCAGCTGACGTTCACGTTCCACCAGTTCCTTCCCCTGGACCCCGAGTTTTTCAAGGTTCAGGCGGAGGTCTTCATCTGCTGCATATATCTCCTCATACGCTGCCTGAAGCTCTTCATGTTTCTGAAGAAGGGTCTGTTCAGCATGTTTTCGCTGAATAATGGTCCACATTCCTTTGATCAGTAATTCCAACTGTCTGATATCTGAAGAGCCATAGGGATCATGTTTATTGGCCACTCCGATGACAGCAACGATCCGGTCACCATCAATAATAGGGACGCCCAGATGTCTGATCAGCCTGATATGACCTTCGGGAATTCCCTTTGTGAGATGATGTTCCTGCTCATAATCATTGGTAATTACCGGTTTTCGCTGTCTGACCGGTTCTCCCCAGAGTCCGGTTGACTCAACCGAATATACCCGAGGTTTGGTTCTGACCATGCATTCCTGCATCGCAGTATCTGACCAGGCACGCATGGTAAGGATTGTCTCATCTTCATTGAGATAGGCGATATACCCGCTCTCGCTCTGAGTAAGCCTGACTGCTTCTTCAAGAGCATAGGTCATGATATCAGATTCTGTGTCACTGATCATGAGATGAAGATGGAGTAGGGCTTCAAGCCGGGATTCATCGAGTCGTAATGCTTCTTCTGCCCGTTTGTTCTCGGTTATCTCCCTGATTGATTCGATTGCACCAACCACAATCCCCTGGTCATTACATAAGGGGGATGCAGTAAACCAGAATGATGCCCCTGTCCCGTTATGGAAATGAGAAAGAGTAATCTCGGCAGAGAGCAGATCCCCGTTTTTCTTCATATCAGGATACAAAGAATGGATATCTGAATCCTGGGTAAGAATAAGATTAATGAGCATTGGGCGGCGTTGCAGATAAAAAGGAAGAGAATATTCAAAATCCCCCTTACCGATAATATCATGTGCCAGGATTCCGGTCATCATCTCCATGGCACGGTTCCAGGCAATTACAATCCCTTCGGTGGTAATGGCAAAGGTGGCATCAGGGAGAAAATTGATAATATCAGCTTCAAACCGTTCATGATCTCTGATACTTTCTTCCAGTCTTCGTCGTTCAACTGACTGCCGTACCTTATGGGCAAGTTCAGTAAACTGTGCCTTCGGGTCTCCTCCTTTTTGCAGGTAAAAATCAGCTCCTTCATTGAGAGCCTGGATAACCACCTCTTCCCGCCCTTTTCCGGTGAAGAGGATAAAGGGGATGGATTGTCCAAGGCCACGGATTGTTTTAAGAAATTCAATCCCATCCATGCCCGGCATCTGATAATCAGATACAATTACCTCAAATGATGTGTCCCTGATGAGGGAGAGTGCGACAGATGCACTGGGAGCAGTGGCAACTGAGATATTTCCCAGGTGTTCAAGAAAAGTCTTGCCCAGATATAACAAATCAGGTTCATCATCAACATAGAGTACCTGGATCTTTGATTTCATGGTCTTTCTCAAGGATTATCCTGATTTTTCCTGCAGAAATAAGAATATCAATTCAGGATCCGCTCCCAAAAATTCCTGCCTTACTGATGGAAAGACCGGTAATTGAGAGATGTCTCCTAACCAGGAACCACACGGGTTTCCTTTTTCCCCATACTCGTCAATCATATCTTCGGTCCATTTCATTGGATGAGATCCGGTCTATCGTCTTCTCATCTGGTAAAAGTCGTGACGCCGGCCTCATATGCAGAGCATGTAATTATAGGTACCTTTCCTCCATACCTGATATCATTTTCGAGTTAAGATGCAGAAACTATCCTGATTATGAGATTGCATTACTTCCATCATCTCTCCTTCCCAATTCACTATCGCAGTACCGTGTATAAACTCTGTCTCATTGCTGCCCGATATTACCAGAGAGAAGAGATTGAAGCATCTTCCCGATGGGTTTCTGAACTCTCATATTACACGGGAGAGACCCGTTACCAGATGCTTATCCTGGCTAAAGAAATGGCACAGGTCTGGATGAATTATCAGTTCATTGGAAATTCAGAATCATCAGATCTCTAGGATTCAGCCCGGTTGATTCTAAAGCAGATATAATGGGGGAGAGAAAAAAATCTGTGTTTCATAGAAACTCCCGATTGATTGAAAGAACTAGTCACTGGACACTGTCAGGTGAACGGTAAAGGTTCCGGGAGTAGTATAGGTATGAGTCGGATTCTGCTCATTTGAGGTTGATCCGTCACCAAAGTCCCAGTTCCATGAAGAGACATAACCCACGGATGCATCATAAAAATGAATCGTGAGAGGAAAGATCTCCGGTTCCGGCACTCCGAAAAATTTTGCTATGACAGGTGGTGGGTCCAGGTGAATTACCCCTACACCCAAATGATCCATTCCCTGATATGAACCACCCCACGGCATGGTATGGGTTGAATAAACCCAGGTGTTTCGAAGGATTATAGTATTTGGACTTGAATATCCGATACCGAGCATCGTATGGCCGCTCACCTGGATCAGAACCGGAAATCCCGCATCGATTTCAGCCTTATACTGATTATACGTGAACCCATATGCCAATCCCAGGGCATCGATGTACTGGTTGTAATTGGTGGATACAGAATACCCGCGTGACTCGGCAAACAACCTCATTCCATGTATCCCGTCACGGCTGGTACTGTCATAATAGGAAAAATCATAGGTGGGTGAACCATCCGTGTAATACCAGAAGGTGGTTCCGCCATCAGAATTTCCATATTTCCGGTACATACTTGTTCCCATGAAATCAGCGATGCAATCCGGGGGGGAATGTTCAGACCAGGATCCGTAATATGGATCGGTAGATGATCCGGATCGATAATAATAGTCATCCTTATGCCCCCGGGTTGTCCGGCCGTCAAGACCGTACTGGGAAGCAGTAAGGGGACACTGACCATTTCCCTCAGATGACAGACCCCATACTTCATTTGTCAGAGGAAAGAGGGAATCATCCGTCTGGCCGGTATACATCTCCGGATACCCGGTCCTGTCATAGTACCCGAATGCCATGGTTGCAGAGGTAGCCGAGCATCCATATGACCAGGTCATCGCAGGAACATCAGCAGGTGAAAGGCTTGTAACAGAGACGTCAGAAGGATTAACCCGATCCGCTGTGGCCACAAATCCTGGTGGCGGAAGACCCGGACCGATGATTCGCCGGTCGACGATCTTTCCATTGACCATGGCCTGGGATTTCAGAGTTATATCGGCAGGTGTGAAGAATGTGGAGTTGCGGGTGATATTTTTTGCTTCTGTCAGAGTCGGTGTGGACTGAACCGGGAGGGTAGTAAGTGCAGGGGTTATTGGTTCTGCAACGGTCCCGGGCCTTGTCGGGAGGGAAGGTCTTGATAGTACCGGAGAGTCAGAAACGTCCGGTATCAGTGATGATCTGATGCTGATGTCTGATACCGGCGGAGTAAATGCACCGGCCAGAGTCATTCCCGCAAGCATTATTCCAAGAAATACCGATGCTAGTACCAATCGAAAAAACATATAAAAAGTCCGGGTATCATGTGATGCTACTGGCAGGTCTGTTCACCCTGCCTGTATCGAATCATGAGTGATGGTATCGTTTCGAATAGAACATAATAATAGTATCAGCAAATCGGAAAAAGCGAAAGTTGAAGGAAAAATATTAAGTAGACTCTTCATCGAGCAAATAATATTATCCGTGTCTTATTTTGTTGAGTTGGAGACTCATGCAGTCAGATACAGGTATCTCTTCTCCATCTTTGTGATATCATAGTCAAGGGTCTGGACCGCCGCAGTATTTACCGTTCCGTCCTTCTCAAATGCATCAAATATAGCCCTGATATCCGTTTCAAGAGAGTTTTTTCCAGACTCCAGTTCACGACAGGACCACTGCGGAGATTCTTCCCTGCATGTAGCGATTTGTTTATTCAGGTCTGCTAATTTTTCAAGAGACGCATTCCTGCGATTCGTATCATTCAGTACCAGGTATGCATATGCATCAACGGCTGATGAGAAAACCTGGCTATATAATTCCGTTTCTTTATCTTCATCTCGATAAGTGATGGTTTCATTCGTTCGACATGAGATCCAGAGTCCATGCAATGCTTTTGAGGCCTCATCGACAGTAATGCCAAAGCTGGTTCTATTTATGAGATCATCGGAGATATTCAGATCAGGTGAGGAAAAAAACCGATCTGCAGATCGGGTCATATTATCGTACTCCCCATACACTCTTTCCAATCCGGCCTGCCTTTTCCGCTGGCCTGTCTCCCTTGGACATGCATCAGAAATTTTTGAGACTGCTTCTTCAGATAGTGAAACGCGATCATAAAAAGTGATCTTTTCCAGGTTATCTGGACTCAGAATATATCCGTACATCGTACGGGTTGCCATCAGAAGTGTGGAGTGAGCCCTGTCATAGTACCGGAAAAGATCGGCATCAGATACACAAGGAGGAGATTGGTGAGGGATAAATCCCGTGGTTCCATTATCTGGTGTCGGATTTATATCTGCTACGATGGAACTGCATGATAGGATTACCCCACATAGCAACATTCCCATTATTGCCTGATTCATGGATATTGTCCCTTCAGATACTCAGATCTGTAGGTCTTCATCGGTTAATAATAGCATGAAGAATCCGGGAACTGAAAAACATGTTATTCGTTCTCTCTTTGAAGAGGGCGAAAACTACCCCATATAGCGTGATTAAGCGATATCCTTCCCGACAGTCATGGGAAAACCGAAAAAACTCAAAAATCTGGAAAAAAGGCTCTGATAAATGACTGATCTGGATGGCCAGCTTGGCTGAGGGGAACAACCGGGTTTCCTCTTCATCGATGCGAACTATCGGAAAATATAATTAAAATCAAATTATTTTCGTGTTCTCTCCCTGTTTCGGAGTTCTTTTGGAGTACAGTTCCAGTGTTCAATGTCACCCATGTGTTGTTCGTCAAACCATCCGCATTTTACAGACTCACGATGATCAAACTGACGGACATAGGGTTTGATATCAAGAAGGGGCGTTCCATCAAGAATATCAACTCCTGATACTTTTATGATGTTTCCATTAATCTCCTGAAGTTCCAGGATGGAGAGGCCTATCGGATTGGGACGATTGAAATGGCGGATTGCAAAGATCCCCCGTTCTTTCTCACCATCAAGAAAGGGTTTCTGAACGACATTTCTAGCGGTAGCCCTGTCAAAATAATACAATGCATAGATATGAGAAAATGAATCGATATCTGCAAGACCGGGA
>CAZXRT010000020.1:0-13463 GCA_964642535.1 uncultured Methanospirillum sp. | reverse complement strand
TCCCGGCCATCGTCGGCACCGAGATCGATCCGCTCTTGCAGGCGTTCGATCCGCACCTCGAAGGCATCTACGGCAACGTCAACTTCAACCTCGGCGGCAACACCGCCGTCACCTGGGGCCAGATCTATTCCCTCTACCAGGTCAACCAGATCTCGCTCGACGAATTCGCCAAGCGCTTCACCGCCTACTACCTCAAGAACGGCCTGACCGACTTCCTGGAACAGCAGCGCGACTGGCGCCGCGGCATGCAGCGCAACGAGCAGTACCTCGCCGGCATCCGCGGCCGCGCCATCCTGGCCGACCAGGCCGCCGGCGCCGCCGCCACCGCCGACGAAAAGGCCGCCGCCGAAACGGACGCCGCCTCCGCCTGGGTCCGCTACCGCGCCATCACCGCCTCCCGCCAGATCTGGGGCGAACTCAACCACGCCCGCCAGATGGATCTCGTCCAGCGCGACAAGCTGCCCGAAGGCTTCGTCGGCCCCTACGAATACTCCTCCAACGTCCTCGCCAAGATCCGCCAACGCCTCCGCGAAGAGGCCCGGCCATGATGGCCGCCCGATCCCAATATCCAATGTCCAATATTCAATATCCAATCATCAAGTCCGATCCCGCCGAAAGTTTTTACGTTCTACGTAAAAACGGCCCAAAGTTTTTACGTAGCGTGGAAAAAATCCGCAAAGTTTTTACGTGCTACGTAAAACTCGCCCAACGTTTTTGCCGCTGCGCTCGCGGAGCCTCGCTCGCTCGCCGCACCAAGCGCGGCGCTATAGACCTCGCGTTCGCCCGGCGCCTATCGGCTTGGGCTTGGCACTCGGCTATTTCCGTTCTACGTAAAAACCTGGTAGGGACGGCTCTCCAAGCCGTCCGGGCTGTCCGGCCGTCCCCCTGGACATTGGATATTGGACATTGGTTATTGGATATTCCGTCCTCCTTTCCCTCCCCCTGACCTCTGAACCCTGAACCCTGTGAACTGATATGCAACCCAAAGAAGTCCAACCCAACCAGCTCCGGCACCACTGGGAGATCTACTTCTTCATCGTCCCGACGCTGATCCTGATCGGGCTGTTCCAGTACTATCCGGCCAGCTCGGGCATCTTCCACTCCCTCTTCCGCTGGAACGGATCGGACATCTCCGAATTCGTCGGCTTCGAAAACTACGTCGACCTGCTCAAGAACCTCGAATTCTGGAATTCGTTCAAGCTGGCCTTCATTCTCGGCTTCTGGAACGTCATCAAGATGGTCCCGGCGCTGCTGGTGGCCGTCTGTATCCACCGCTGCACGTCGGAGAAGATGCAGTTCTTCTACCGCACGCTGTTCGTCGTGCCGATGGTGATCCCCGGCCTGATCACGGTGCTGATCTGGCGGTCGTTCTTCTTCGAGGCCACCGCCGGCTACCTCAACCAGTTCCTCGACTGGACCGGGCTGATGGCGCTCCTGCAGCACGGCGGGACCTACGTTGCCGGCAAGCTGGCCGATCCCTCCACCACCGGCCTCGCCAAGGCCTTCCTCGAATCCTTCGACTGGCTCACCGCCTTCAAGGCCGGCACCGCGCCCGCCTGGCTCGGCGATCCCAAGATCATCATCATCGCCTGCGTCGTCTGGGGCTTCCCGTGGGTCGGTTCGTTCGCCGTCCTCACCCATCTCGCCAAGTTGCAGAACATTTCCAAGGACGTCTACGAAGCCGCCGACATCGACGGCGCCACCTGGTGGAGCCGGTTCACCAAGATCGAGCTGCCGCTGCTGATGGGCTCGATCTACCTGCTGCTCGTTTTCGCCATCATCGACACGATCAAGGACGCCGGCATGATCCTGGCGCTCGCCGGCATCGCGGGCGGTCCCGGCGGCAAGGCCACCGTCCCGGCCCTGTTCATGCTGCGAAAAGCCTTCATGGACCAGCAAATGGGCTATGCCTGCGCCGTCGGCATCGTGCTGACCGTCGTCGTGCTGCTGCTCCAGAAGATCTGCAACATGCTCCTGCAGCCGGAGCCCGAGGGCGGTTCCAAGCCCGGCAAATCGGCCTGGTTCGGCATCCTCGCTCTCTACGCCTTCGCCGAGGCCTATCTGTTCTTCAAGGGCGTGCTGCTGCCCAAGACCGCCACGCCGGCCGTGTTCGCCGCGTTCGTGGGCGGCCTCGTCCTGAAGCTGGCGGTGCTGATCTCCGTTCCCCTCGCCCATCGCAAATACGGCAACGCTTTCCGCAACAGCGCGTATATCGTCGCCGCCGGCTGCCTCCTCGAGTCGTTCCTGCAGCTGCCGGCCCCGCATGCCATTCAATTCATGATCTTCGGCTTTGCGCTGGCGCTGCTGGTTTCCAGACAGATATTCAAGATGGCCATCGGCGTCGCCGGCGCCATCTTGATCGGCTATGGCGCGACGGGCAACGCGCTGAACATGATCGTGACCGGCGCGATCTTCATCGTCCTCGCCACGCCGTGGGGCGCGCTCGCGGCCCGCCTCGACAAGGCCTATCTCGCGCGCTGCATGAAGCGCCCGACGCCGCCCGTCAGCCAGGGCGACCTCTACGTCGCGCGCTCGTTCGCCCGCCAGCAGATGCCGGTCTACAAGGCCGCGGCCGTCGCCGGCGACTGGGGCCTGCGCGTCTCCAAGCACGCGTTCATCTGGTTCGTTTTGGCCTTCGCGTTCCTGCCGCTCTACCTGATGCTGATCGTGTCGCTCAAGGACAACAACCAGTTCTATCTCTCGCCCACGGCCCTGACCCAGCCCATGCACTGGGACAACTGGGCCACGGCCTGGGCCATGGTGTCGCCTACCGTCGCCAACTCGATCTTCCTGTCCACCACCGCCACGTTCTTCATCGTCATTTTCGGGTTGGGGGGCGCCTACTTCTTCGCGCGCCTGAAGGTGCCCGGCTCTTCGTTTTTGTGGAACGCGCTGCTGCTCCTGATGATGATGCCCATGATCGCCAATCTCGTCCCGCTGTTCATCCTGCTGCGCGACATGAACCTGCTCAACACCTTGACCGCCTTGATCCTCGTCGGCGCTTCCGGCGGCCAAGCCTTCGCCATCTTCGTGTTCCGCAACTTCATTTCCGACATTCCGCAGGACCTGTTCGAGGCCGCCGAAATCGACGGCGCCAACCACTTCCAGCAGCTCAAGCTGGTGGTCATTCCGCTCTCCGGCCCGATCATGGGCACCATCGCCGTCATGCAGTTCCTCGGCCAGTGGAACGAATTCGTCATGCCGCTGATCGTCATGCGCGAGCAGGCGCGGCTGCCCGTCACCGTGCAGTTGATCCGCATGGCCGGCGAATACATCAAGCTCTGGGGCCCCCTCATGGCCGGCTACGCCATCGCCTCCATCCCCGTCATCATCCTCTTCACCTTCTCCATGAAGCTCTTCGTCAAGGGCCTCACCGAAGGCGCCGTCAAGGGGTAGAACTAGCCAAGCCGCTCAAGGCGCACGCAAGCGATGATACTGGGCGGAACCATCCGTCCAGCCGATGTCGCCGAAATACGCAAAGCCGCTGGGCAAGAGGTTGCTCCACACCGGCACCCAATTGCGGCCAGGGACCTGATGCCCCGGGAACTGAGGGACAACGCCACCATGTTCCCCCCGCTGGGCGACATGTCCTCGTTCGGGGCCTTGCTCGAACTGGGCGACTTCCTCCCCGAAATCCAGCGGCGCTGGGTCCGCCTGAAAAGCGAATAGGGCGGCTGGCCGGATCAGCGGGGGCCGACCAGCGATTCGGGCAGGGTCAGCCGGGCCTCGGCGGCCACGGTGCTGTTGTAGCCATATCGCTTCTTCAACGCCCGGTCGTTCTCGAACGGAATGAACCCGGGATCTTCGCCCCGGATGACCCGCACCACCATCTGCGCGAACCGGTCCCCCACCTCCTCGCGATCCGTGGAACAGGCGATGGCGGCCCCGATCTTCTCCATGTGGTAGACCAGCGAGAACACCGGGACCTTGCGCCGCGAGGCGCTCTTGAAGAGGACCGGGAAGGTGACATCCTGCGCGGGATCCTGCATGTGGACCACCCCCTGCGGAGCCTCGGACATCAGCGAGTCCACGGCCAGCGTGATTTCGTTCTGCGACGTGTAGGGAACCGACCGCACCGACAGGTTCCGCTCCGCGGCCAGGCGCTCCAGCTCCTCCTTGCGGAACACGGAATCCGCGTTCCCCGGGTCGTAGATGGTGCCGATCGAGCGGAGGGCCGGACGGCATTCGGCGATCCGGTCCAGCAGCTCCTCGAACGGCGGAACCATGTACAGGCCGGTCAGGCGGGGCAGATGGTCGGCGTCCGATTGGCCCGCCCCCAGCAGAAAGGGGTTCTGCAGCAGGGTGAACATCTTGTTCACCGACGGCGCCCGCTGCATCGCCGCATAGAGGGTCGGCGCCTGGAAGGTGATCAGCAGATCGGTCCGGGAGCTTTCCGCCGCATCCACCAGCAGGGTGAGCGTGGACATGTCGCCCTGGGCCGAGCGGGACCGCAGCTTGTAATCGCGTCCTTCGACCAGTCCGGCCCCGCCGAGCCCTTTCCGGAGGCATTCTTCGAAGCTCCGCGTGTAGGAGTTGTCGAGATACTTCACGAGATCGATGCGGAAGACCGGATCTCGTTTTCCGCACGACGGCCCCGCCGCGAGCAGGGCCGCCAACGCCAGGAAGGCAAAGGGCTTGTTCATGGGTCCGGTGTACCGGATCAGGGGCGGGGAGTACAAACAAAATGCGGAATCCGCTGGAATCCCCCCCCCCGCCCATGCCATGCTTTCCGCCGTTGTTCCGCTTGAACCATGGAAGGGAGCCGGAGGTCATGAATCGACAAGCATTGGATATTCGTCCGGGGTGGATGGGCATGGCGGTCTTGATCGGATGCCTGGGCTGGACGCCGGCCCGGGGGGCCGAATCCCCTGCGGAAGCGACGGTTCGCCAGGCGATGGTCGAGGTGGTTTCCGCCGCGACGCGCCTGGATGCCGAGGGGATCCTCGGCCGGCTCGATCCGGATCCCGCATGCCGGTACTTCGTCCAAGGGCAATCCTTCCGCCATGCCGAGCTGGCGCTCTTCCTGAAAGGCGCGTTCGCCGACATGAAGGGCCAGGACGTCGTCTGGCTCGAAAGCGCGGCCCGCGAACTGGCGCCCGGCGTGGTGCTGTGGACGTCCAGCGGACGCAACCCCGTCGTGGAGGCGAACGGCCGCGAAGTCGAGTATCTGCTGGCGGAAACATGGGTCTGGAAGCTCGCCGGCGACACCTGGCGGGCCGTCCATTACCAGGAATCCTTCCTGGAAATGCCGTCCCGCGAAAAACGCGCGCGGGTCGAATCCGCGCTGGCGGAGGTTGCGGCGGGCCTGAAGGTGGACTCGCGCGACCCGAACCGCATCCTGCCTGCCTTGGAGACCTTCGTCCAGGCCCGGGAGGACGTGGCCGGCGCCTCCTTCGCCTTCGCCCCCCAAGGCGGAGAGGACGCGACCTTCCCCCGGGTGTTCCGGAAAGGCGGCGAGATCGTCCGCCAGCTGCGGCCCTCTTCCTCGGAATACACCCGGAGCGAGTGGTATGCCCGGTCCGTCGCCAGCGGAAGCCCCTCCTGGTCCGAACCCTATTTCGATTCGCAGGGCGACGAAGCCATGAAGATCACCTGCGGAGTACCGATCTTCGATCCCCCCGGCGTGCTGCAGGGCGTGCTGACCGCCGACGTGACGTTCTATTGAACTCGACCCCAGGAGTGCCCGCCATGCAGAAGAAGGCCGTTTTTCCCGGAACCTACATTCAAGGTCCCGGCGCGTTGAACGACTTGCCGGCGCTGATGGAATCCATGGGCCGTCGCGGATTGATCCTGGCCTCGCCCACGGCGCACAAGCGGATCCTGCCCGCCGCCGGGATCCCCTGGACCGCCGGCGCCCCGCCGGTGGAACCCTTCCGCGGCGAATGCTGCGCATCCGAGCTCGCCCGCCTGGCCGATCTCATCGCCCGTAACCGCGTCGACATCCTCGTCGCCGTCGGCGGCGGCAAGACCATCGATACCGCCAAGATCGCCGCCGACCGCGCCGCCATCCCCGTCGTCGTCGTCCCCACCATCGCCTCCACCGACGCCCCCTGCAGCGGTTGCGCGGTGCTCTACACCGAAGAAGGCGTTTTCGAATCCGTCGCCTACCAGAAGAGAAACCCCGCCGCCGTGCTGGTGGACGAATCCGTCATCGCGGCGGCGCCCGCCCGCTTCCTGGTGGCCGGCATGGGCGACGCCCTCGCCACCTGGTTCGAGGCTCGATCCTGCGCCGCCACCCGCTCCCCCAACGTCTGCGGCGGACTCGGCACCCTGACCGGCCTCCACCTCGCCCGCCTCTGCTACGACACCCTGCTGGAACACGGGCTGTCCGCCAAGATCGCCTGCGAACACCACGCCATCACCCCCGCCTTTTCCCGCATCGTGGAGGCCAACGTCCTCCTCAGCGGCATCGGCTTCGAAAGCGGAGGCCTCGCCGCCGCCCATTCCATCCACAACGGCCTCACCGCGCTCGAACCCGCGCACGCGTTCTACCACGGGGAAAAGGTCGCCTTCGGCGTCCTGACCGGACTTCAACTCGCCGACGCCCCGCGGGCCGATTCCGATGCCGCCTTTTCCTTCTGCGAAAGCGTCGGCCTTCCCACCACCCTCGCGGACCTGGGATTGTCCCGCGCCGACCGCGCCGACCTGATGCGCGTCGCCGAGAAATCCTGCGCCCCCGGCGAAAGCATCCATCACGAGGCCGGCGAAATCACCCCCGATCAAGTCCTCCATGCCTTGGTCGCCGCCGACGCCATCGGCCGGCGCCGGAAAGGATGACGCGCCCATGAACGTTCTGTGGCTCGTGGGCGTCGCGCTTCCGGTGTTCTTCCTGGGATACCGTTTCTACTCGAGATATCTCCAGCGGATTTTCACCGGCGCGCGCGAGGAGGTCCCGCCTTCGATCGCGCTGCGGGACGGCGTGGACTACGTTCCCAGCAACACCCCCGTGGTGTTCAGCCACCATTTCGCATCCATCGCCGGCGCCGGCCCGATCGTGGGGCCGACCGTCGCGCTGATCTACGGCTACATCCCCGTCTGGCTGTGGGTGGTGCTGGGGTCCGTCTTCATCGGCGCCGTGCAGGATTATGCGAGCCTCTTCGTCAGCATGCGCGAACGCGGCCAATCGATGGCCCAGGTGGCCCACCGGACCATGGGCAAGTTCGGGTTCTTCCTCGTGGTCGCCTTTTCGATCATCATGCTGGTGCTGCTCACCTCGGCCTTCCTCGGCCTCTCGGCCACGGCGCTCACCTCCCTCGTGCCGCTGGATCAGATGCACATCGGCGACGGACAGACCTTCCTCCGCGTCGTCGCGGGCGCGGACGGCGTCCACAAGGCCAAGATCGGAGGGGTCGCGTCCACCTCGCTCATCGTCATCACCTGCTGCGCGCCGCTGATCGGATGGCTGGTCACCCGGCGCGGCCTGCAGATGCGCTCCATGATGCCCTTGGCGATCCTCATTTGCGCCGTGTCGATCGCCGTTGGGCTTCGGTTCCCGTTGACCCTCCCCCCCGTTGCCTGGATGGCGATTCTGACGGCCTATGTGATCCTGGCGTCCGGCCTCCCCGTCTGGACCATCCTCCAGCCCCGGGATTTCATCAATTCGTTCCTGCTGTATGGCGGCATGGTCCTCCTGACGATCGGAGCCGTGGCCGGCGGCGCCGCCGGCGAGGCCATGCGCATGCCCCGGTTCAATCTGGCCGGCGGGGACCAAGCCCTGGGAATGATCTGGCCGTTCCTGTTCATCACCGTGGCGTGCGGCGCCATTTCGGGGTTCCATGCGATGGTCACCGGCGGAACCACGGCCAAGCAACTGCAAAGCGAGCGGGCGGCGCGCGGAGTGGGATATGGCGGCATGCTGCTGGAGGCGGTCCTGTCCGTGCTCGTGGTCGTCGCGGTCGCGGCCGGACTCTCGCTCGATCAATACCAAGCCCTCGTCTATCCGACGGTCCCCGGCGCCGGCAGCAATCCGGTCCTGGCTTTCGCCATGGGCATGGGGGCCCTGGTCCATCGGGGCATGGGCCTGCCCATGGAATACGGGACGGTGTTCGGAATGCTGATGGTGGAAGGATTCATCGTGACCACGCTCGACACCGCCTCCCGGTTGAACCGGTATCTCCTCGAGGAACTGTGGAGCGTCTTGTTCAAGCGCCCCCCCGGGCTGCTGGGCAACCACCTGTTCAACGCCTCCCTGGTCGCCGGGTTGATGTTCATCCTGTGCTACACCAACACGTTCAAGCACATCTGGCCGATCTTCGGCAGCGCGAACCAGCTGATGGCTGCGCTGACGATGGTGGTGGTGTCCGTGTGGCTGGCCGCTCGCTCGCGCCCGTCGTGGTTCGCGATCCTGCCCGCCCTCTTCATGATGTGCACCACGCTGGTTTCCCTCTGGCAGTTGCTCGTCCACAACTACATCCCCGGCGCCAAGTACCCGCTGATCGCGACCGATGTGCTGTTGATGCTTCTCGCGGCGGGAGTCATCGTCCTGGCCCTCCGCCAATGGAAAATCATTTCGCCCCCCCGGCCGACCGGGTCCGTCCGGTGACGCCTCTCCCCCCCCATGGCAACACGCGACAAGGCGTCCGCCCCCTGTGTTTCCTTGCGGAACCCGGCTCTTTCGGCGGAGGATGAAGCATGGATTTCTTCGATCTGAAGAACAACGGAAGCGACGTCGCCACGGAACTGTCCGCCGGACTGACGAGTTTCCTGGCGGCCATGTACATCATCGTCGTCAACCCGGCCATCCTGAGCCAAGCCGGCATCCCCCCGGGCGCCGCGCTGACCTCCACGGTCCTGGTTTCCGCCCTCAGCAGCATCCTGATGGGTCTGTACAGCAACAATCCCCTGCTGGTCGCCCCGGGGATGAGCTTGAACTATCTGTTCGTCGCGGTCGTGGTCCGCTTCGAGGCCATGTCCGTTCCGACGGCGCTGGGCTGCGTCTTCTGGGCCGGAACGGGCTTCCTGATCCTGCTGGTGGCCGATCGCCGGCAACGCCTCTTGGCGGGCGTGCCGCGCATGCTCCGCTTCGGAATGGCCGGAGGGATCGGACTGTTCATCGCCATGCTCGGCTTCATGTCCGCCGGATTCATCGTGGTGGAGGAACCGGGGCGGCTGTCCCTCGGCGCCATCGACGAAGTCACGCTGACCTTTTTGGCCGGGCTGGCGATCACGGCCGCCCTCGTCGCCCGCAAGATCCCGTGCGCGTTCATCCTGGGCGTCGTGGCGACGACCGTTCTGGCTTGGCCCCTCGGCCGGCTTTGGGGCGATGCGTCGTCCATCGCCGCCGGAACGCCCGCCGTGGCCGCCTGGCAAGGCGCGTGGGCTTGGCCGGACCTGCGCCTGCTGCTCCAGCTGGACCTCCTCGATGCCCTGCGCCCGGCCCATTGGCCCTTCATCTTCGTGCTCATGTTCACCTGCTTTTTCGACAGTTTCTCCACATGCGCCGGCGTCGCCGAGGCCGGCGACCTCGTGGACGTCAACGGGGACCCCCGCGACCTGGCGCGCAGCCTGAAGGCCGACGCCGTCGGCGTCCTCCTCTCCGGCCTGCTCGGATCCAGCCCCGCCAGCGCCTATGTCGAATCCTCGACCGGCGTCCGCGCCGGCGGCCGCACCGGGCTTGCCGCCGTGACCGCCGGCCTCCTCTTCTTGCCGTTCCTGTTCCTGTCTCCCCTGCTGTCCCTCGTTCCGCCGCTGGCCACCGCGCCTGTCCTGGTGCTGGCCGGAATCTTCATGCTCAAGCCGCTGATCTACGTCCGGTGGGAACGCTTTGACGAGGCCGCGCCGTTCTTCATGTCCATGGTCTTGATCCCCTTGACCGGATCCATCACGCAAGGTGCGATCTGGGGCATCCTGAGCTGGATCGTCATCAAGGCGTCCTGCGGCAAGATCCGGCAGATCCCCCGGGTGCTGCTCCTGCTCGGCCTCGCATCCCTGGTCCTGCTGTTCTATTCCGAACCGTTTCGCCATTGATCGGCTGTCATGCGCGAACCGCTCCGCCATCTGTTCCCCGGTTCAACGCCCCGCGTCGACATGGCCTCGGCTCTGGAAGCCTATGTCCGGTCCTATGGCGACACCCCCCAGGTGCCCGGACACCTGCGGGTGGCGGATCTCGAACGGCACCATGGCGGCTTCGCCTCGAGCCTGCACCGGGGAGCCCTAGCCTGCGAACCCGACGTGTCCGCCTTCCTCTACGCGTCGTTGCGATTGCCGGACTGCGTGGACCAGATGGATCGGGTGCTGATCGGACCGAGCGAAGAAGTGTTTGCCGCGGCCGGCCATCCCGACGTGGCCGCCTGGCCCCGCGTCCAGTCCCGGTCGAGACGCCGGCGCTATCATTTCGACGGCCGAGGAACCCTCGCCGTGTTCGCGACCAGCCTCACCGATCTGGACGACCTGGTCCCTTCGCTGTGCGCCTTCCAGATCGAATGGAACAAGATGCACCGCCTGCTGGCCTGCGGTCTTCCGGAAACCGCCCGGGCCGGCGCCGACGCCTCGGCTCCCGCGAGCGGCGAAGACCTCCGCCATTCCCTCGGATTGAACCGCGCCGACTGGGATCTGCTGCGGCAAGTGTGGGATCAGGACTGGACCCGCAAAATCTCCGCCATGTCCCGGGCCCCTTTAGACCTGCGCATCGAACGCCTGCCGTTGCATGCCCGCTACTTCGAGGAGGCGGCCGAACAATGGTGGGACCTGGTTTCCCGGCGCTTCGATCTGGACTCCGCCACGGATCGGCCGATCTATCTCGTGTCCAGCAACACCCACGGCCTGGCCAATCTGATCTCGGGATTCGCCGCGGCCCATGAATCCGATCTCGCCGGTTTTCTCCGCGACGAAGATCCGGAGGGATTGGATCGGACCTGGCGGGAAGCCGTGCGGACCCCGGACCGAAACCGGACGGATCTCCTCTACTACGCCCTGCGCCACTACCTGGTCCGCCATCCCGAGGCGAACGCCGCCAGGACCGCCTGCGAGGAATCCGCCGGGCTGAGCCGCTTCCTGCCGACTCAATATCCCCATCTCGAGGCCCAGAAGATCGAGCTGGACCGTCTGGACCTGGCCCGTCTCGACTCCCGCTTGTCCTTCCCCCGGGCCCTGTCCCGCAGCCGGGCCTGCATCCTCAACCTGGACTACCCCCTGGGACTGGCCGCCGGACATCTCCTGTCGGATGCGCTTCGGCGATTCCCCCGCCTGCGCGGGGTCTTCATCCTCGGCAAATCCGCCGCCACCATCGGTCGGCTCGGCGACATCCTCGTTCCATGCGAGGTCCATGACCGCCACACCGAAACCCGGTATCGGTTCCCAAACCGGCTGGGCATCCGGAGATTGACTCCGTATCTGAACCGGATCGCCGCGTTCGACGATCAGAAGTCCGTCACGGTCCGGGGCACCTTTCTCCATGGCCGCGAGACCAGCGCGCCCTTGATCCGCGACGATTTCACGGGCATGGAGATGGAGGCCGGTCCCTATCTGAACGCCTTGTACCGGCATTTTGCCGGATGCGCTCCGGCGCCCCGCGCGATCCTGGACCTCCCGCTTCCGTCCGGCTTCAGCCTGGGCCTGCTGCACTACACCTCGGACACGCCCTACAACGTCAGGCCCAGCCTGCTCAGCGCCCGCCTGGGGCTCGCCGGCCTCGAGGCCGCCTATGCCTCGATCCTCGCCATCCTCCAGTGCATCCTGGATCTGGCGGCCGGAGAAACCCGGAGCGTTTGACAGGAGGGGGAAATGCGATCATAGTGCCGTCCTTTCATGCCGAAGGTCCGGCGGAATTCCCTGCGGAACCCCTTCGCCCTCCGGCGGTCGCCCACCATAATCGAGGAGATGAGACCCATGCGATTGGCCTTGCCGATTCTGATGTCGTTGATCCTGGCCGGCTGCGGAAAGCCGGACGGCGGAGCCGCTTCCAAGAAGAATCTGCAGGCGGCGGTGTGTCCGACCTCGCCCCCCAACTGCTTCCAGCGCGGACAGGCCTATGTCGGCATCGACGTGGAGATCTTCGGCGCTTTCTGCGCCAGTCGCGGCACCGCCTTCGACATGACCGCCTACGACTGGGCCGGCATGCTGGGCGCCGTCATCGCCAACCGCGCCGACGTGGCCTTCTCCGGCGTCTCCATCACGGACAAGCGCAAGGAGGCCATGGATTTCTCCGACCCCTACATGATCAACACCCTCGTCATTGCCGCCCTGTCCGGACGCGGCGCGGCCATCTCCACGACGGACGACTGGAAACGCTATCGCCTGGGATTCGTCCGCGGCATGTATTTCGGCGACCTGATCAAGACCCGCTATCGCGACGCGTACGACTACTCCGCCCTCCAGCAATATCCTTCCTACAACGAACTCCTGGCCGACCTCGGCAACGGCAACGTGGACGGGGCGTTCATGGATTCCCTGGTTCTCGCCGACCAGAAGGAGAAGGCCATCTACGACCTGGTGACGGCCTTCACCTTGGAGGAGTCCGACCAGTTCGGGTTCGCCTTCCCCAAGAACAGCCCCCTGCGCGACGAGTTCAACCAATTCCTGCGGGAGCATCCCGAAGAGATCAAGGCGATCATCGACCGCCACATGATGAAATAGGCGAACGCCGGAGCCTCGACCTTGGAATTCCTCCGGATCCTCTCCGCGCTGTCCGCCGGCGTCCTGAACACCCTGGGCATCACCTTGTGCGCCATGGCGCTGGGCCTGGCCGGCGGCACCGCGCTGGTGCTGGCCCAGCAGATGGCGGGCCCGCGCGCCCGGGCCGCGCTGCGCGGCGGCATCTACGTCGTGCAGAGCGTGCCCGCCCTGGTCCTGATCTTCATGGCCATGTTCGGCCTGCCCCGCATCGGCGTTCGCCTCCCCCCCTTCCCCACGGTCGTGGCCTGCCTGGGGCTGGTGGCCTCGGCCTATGTCGGCGAAGTGATGAGGGGCGCCCTCCTGTCCATCGACCGCACCCAGCTCGAGGCCGGCTTGTCGCTGGGCATGTCTCCCCGGCGCGTCTTCTGGAGCGTGCTGCTCCCCCAGACCTGGCGCCTGTCCATCCCGGGACTGATCAACGAATTCACCTCCGTCCTCAAGGCCTCCCCCTTCGCCTATGTCGCCGGGGTGCCCGAAATCCTGAAGGAAGCCCAGGCGTTCACCGCCATCACCTCGCGCGGCCTGCCGGTCTATGCCACCGCCGCCCTGCTCTTCCTCCTGCTCTATCTGGGATGCAACGCGCTCTTCCATGCGCTCTACCGCCGGTTCCACATCCCCGGCTTCGAGGAGTCCTGACCCATGCCCTTGCTGGACGTCCAATCCCTCTCGCTGCGGTTCGGCGACAACCCCGTGCTCCGCGACCTCTCCTTCACGCTGGACCGCGGCGAGGTCAAGGTGGTCATGGGCCCCTCCGGCAGCGGAAAGAGCTCGCTGCTGCGCTGCCTGAATCTGCTGGAGCGGCCCACGCAGGGGAAAATCTTCCTCGACGGCGCGGAGATCACCGCCCCCGG
>CAZXRT010000019.1:10377-13608 GCA_964642535.1 uncultured Methanospirillum sp. | reverse complement strand
GCCGTTCTCGATACAGGAGTGGATTATCTCCATCCTGACCTTTCTGCCAACATCATCACCGATCCGGCGGCCGGGACCGCCGGATACGATGCCATCACCGGGATGATGGATGCCATGGACACTGCATCCCATGGGACACATTGTGCCGGGATCATCGGGGCGGTGGGAGATAACGGGGCAGGGATCTCAGGAGTGAACTGGCAGACCCGGATTCTTCCGGTCAGATTCCTGAACAGTTTCGGAATCGGAACCGTATCCGATGAGATCGAGTCCATCCTCTGGGCGGCCGCGAATGGAGCTGAGATCATCAGCTGTTCGTACGGCGGCTCATCGTACAGCAGGGCTGAATATGAGGTGATGAAAAAAACCGATGCCCTGTTCATCTGTGCGGCAGGAAACAAGGCAACCAATACCGATCTCACTCCGCTCTATCCGGCAAGCCTGGATCTGCCTCATATTATCGCGGTAACCGCAACTGATTCTTCAGATACCCTTGCATCATTCTCCAGTTACGGAAGAACCTCGGTCGACATCGGAGCGCCCGGAGTGGATATCTACAGTACCAGGCACAGCATCTACCGCCCGGAACCCCGCTGGACCGATCCCTGCGAGAACCTCTTCAACTGGACACCAGAGGGAAACTGGACCCTCGATACCCGAACCTATGCCTCCCCTGCAACCAGTATTGCCGGATTTGTCAACCGGTCAGATCCAGAGAACAGCCTGGGACCGGTTGTCCTGACCCTGCGATCACCATTCAGTCTGACCGGGTTATCCAACCCGGTGATCTCGTACCAATGGAGCCTCACCGGCCTGAACTATGATTACTCCATTGAGGGCTCAATTAACGGAAAAACATGGTATCAGCTTGATTATGGATCGGGGGAGGAGATCGCCACTCCGTTCATAAAACGCGAGTGCAAGATCCCTGCTGAACTCAGGAAGGGTCATCTCTTTATCAGGTTTATCGCTGACGGGGATCCCTGCATACTCGGTCTGGATGATGTAACCCTCTCTGAAGGGTATGGCGGACTGGAACAGGTCAGATGGGGATACATGGAAGGATCCTCGATGGCAGCCTCCCACGTGAGCGGGATGGCTGTCCTGCTCCTCAATGCGGTACCGGACGCATCCCTCTCCCAGGTCCGGGAAGCCATCCTTGCAACCGCCCGGCCGGTTCCCTCCCTTGCAGACAAAACTGCCACCGGGGGAGTCGCAGACCTTTCGGCAGCCCTAGAGAAGATTACCGGGGGAAGCCAGTACCATCTGAAGCTGCAGCCGGGCTGGAACCACGTATCAGTTCCATACCGGCTCATACCAGGGAAAAACACCGCGTATGATGTTTTTGGATCATTGCCAAACGTATCAGGCCATTCCCTGTACCGGTTTGGATCAGGAGCATGGAAGACAGTGCACAGAGAAGAGGGGATCATACCACTCTCGTCATACTGGGTGTTCACCGGATCGACGGCATCTCTGCCTCTCATGGTTGATGATGACCAATCCGGAATCTATACAGTGAACCTTACGACAGGATGGAACGGATTTGGCACGGTGGGAGAAGAGCCTCAGGAAGCCGGAAGAGCCCTGACTCCCCTCTCAGATCTCTGGACTTACGTGATCGGGTTTAATGCCACTGTCCAGATGTCAGACGAGCCGATCATCAGGGGAGGATCAGGGAAGCAGAACGATTCGCGAATTCTTGAACCATTCCAGGGATACTGGATCTATTTGACCAGAAACGGCACGTATGAAAAAAATCAGACCGGTTTCGCAGGATGAACTGCTACACCACAGTTTCTATCCGCTTCATCGCTTCAGCCAGGGTTTCCATTGATGCCGCATAACTGAGCCGGATCCATCCCGGGGTGTTGAAAGCATACCCCGGAGTAACAGCTACATGTGCTTCCTCAAGCCATCGGTTCGCGATAGCGGCATCATCCCCTTCTACCCTGATATAGGCATAGAATGCCCCCTCAGCAGGAGCATACGATAGATTCATATCCATCAGTCGGTTCAGCACGAACTCCCTGCGTCTCTCAAATTCTGACCGCATCTCTTCGATGCAATGCTGTGGCCCGTTCAGTGCAGCGACTGCTCCGAACATGGCAAAGGTGGTCGGGTGACTGATGGTGTGCTGCTGGACACGGTTCATGTACCCGATGATCTCCTTCGGTGCAACGGCATACCCGAGCCGCCAGCCGGTCATGGCATAGGCTTTGGAGAAAC
This sequence comes from uncultured Methanospirillum sp., assembly GCA_964642535.1. Classification (GTDB taxonomy): domain Archaea; phylum Halobacteriota; class Methanomicrobia; order Methanomicrobiales; family Methanospirillaceae; genus Methanospirillum. The sequence goes on along the minus strand of CAZXRT010000019.1, from coordinate 11,379 downwards.
CGTTCACGGTGATCGTCCGTTCCTCCATTCCGGGGAACATGGCAAGAGAGAAGTGAATCTGTCCATACACCAGTTTCTCATAAATCTCGTCAGAAAGGGCAACCAGATCATGATCCTGGCAGATATCAGAGATCATACGGAGCGACTCCCGGTTCAGAACGGACCCGGAAGGATTTGACGGACTGTTCACGATGATCATCCTCGTCCGGTCAGAAATCTTCTCAAGCAGGGAATCATCAGCCTGGAATGATCCCGGATAAAGCGGGTGATGGACCGGGACACCCCCTGCAATCTGAATACAGGGTTCATAACTCACCCACGAGGGATCGAGAATGATTGCTTCATCACCCGGGCTCAGAACTGCCTCCATGGCCTCATAGATCGCATCCTTCGCCCCGCAGGTCACGATCACATTGTCAGGAGTGCAGGAGAACCCGTTTTCTGCCTCTATCTTGCGGGAAACCGCCTCCAGCAGCTCAGGGATTCCCTTCCCCGGAGCGTAATGAGTCTCCCCGCGGTTCAGGGCATCCACACATGCCTTCGTGATATGGGAAGGAGTGGGAAAATCCGGCTCTCCGATGGAGAGACTGATAACATCGGTCCCGGCTGCCTTCATCCGCCTGGCCTTCTCGGTGATCTCAATCGTGGCTGACGGAGCGATTGCCGCAAGTTTTGATGAGAGAGGCCTCATGCCAATCGCTGGACGAGTTTTATGGCCGATTCGACTGCTCTCTTCCCATACTCTACGCGGTCAGCTGCCTCAAGACGGGTCATCCCCGGACCCGAAATCCCGAGGGTTACCGGTTTTCCAAATTCAAGGGAGAGATCGATGATCTTCCGGGCTGCATGCTGCACCACAATCTCGTCATGCTGGGTGGCCCCTTCAATCACACACCCGATCGTGACAACAGCATCCACTCTGCTGCCCTGGAGCATCTTCTTGATTGCAAGGGGCATATCATAGGCCCCGGGCACATACAGACGCTCAGCAACCTCGGCTCC
>CAZXRT010000019.1:2084-10277 GCA_964642535.1 uncultured Methanospirillum sp. | reverse complement strand
GGCCCGCTGCTCGGCAAGCCAGGCCAGCTCTGCATCATCTGCTGCCTCGTCCTCGTGGACAAAGACCTCGATGATATGCCGGTTTGTCATCAGCTGACACTGGATAAGACCGGTCGAAGCCTCATGAGCACACATCCGGTCTTTCTCCTTTCCCCCGGGCATCCCCAGAGCCATGCAGATATCGCAGCGGTACTCGTCAAACAGCTTTTTACAGGCAACCGGGAGATCCTTTACTCCCGGTACCGTGTATCGCTCGATAACGACGCTTCCGCGTTTCTTCAGCTCATCAATCGCGAACCCGCCCATGTTGACCCTTGCAAACGTGGTGTCCGCGATTCCAACTTTCATCCCAGAACCTCAGCCGCTGCGATGACGCCGGACGATACCGGCTTGTGCCCGGCCTTGTGCAGGGCGTACTCGGTTGCTGCCAGGGTTGCCAGAAGTTCAGGTGCGGATACCGCTCCCATATGACCGATCCGGAAGATCACATCCTTGAGATGATCCTGGCCACCGGCGATCTGGATCCCGAGTTTCTTGACATATCCCCTGAATTCCTTGTCATTGGAACCTGACGGGATACGGGCTGCCGTAACGGTGTTTGAGTACTGGTGGACCGCATCAGTCTTTGGAAACATCTCAATCCCCCAGGCAGAGACCGCTGCCCTGACTGCCTGTGCCATCCGGTGATGACGGGCAATCCGTTTGTCGATCCCTTCTTCTTCAATGATACAGCAGGCCTCCCGAAGTGCCAGGAATACCGGAACGGCAGGTGTATAGGGGGTTTCCATCGGATCCTTTGCAGCATTTTTCCGGTATGCCACAAGATCAAGGTAATATGGCGGATTCTTCACCACACGGTCCCAGGCACGGGCTGAAACCGAGACGGCGGCAAGTCCGGCAGGAGCGGCGAGACATTTTTGTGACCCGACAATGGCGACATCGACTCCCCATTCGTCTGCTGATACTACATCTCCTCCGATAGAGGTGACTCCATCCATGACAAAGAGGGCATCATGCTTGCGGCAGAGCTTTCCTACCTCTTGTGCAGGGTTCAGAATTCCTGCGGAGGTCTCGTTATGAACCATGGTGACAACCTCGCACCCGTTCTCAAGTGCCCCTTTCAGAGCCTCAAGGTTAAGCGGAGTGCCCCACTCTGATTCAATCGGTACCGATTCCCCGTACCTCTCACCAATCTTGTACAGTCTCTCGCCAAACTTCCCGTTGATAAGGTGAGCCATCTTCCTGCCTTTTCCAAAGTTGGCGACGGCGGCCTCCATCCCGGCAGTTCCGGAGCCTGAGATGACCACGAGATCGTTAGCAGTCCCAAAGCACTGCTTAAGTACCCGGACAATATCTGAATAAGCACCACCAAATTCGGCACCGCGATGATTAATTGCCTGCCGGGCCATGACCGACCGGACTCTCTCAGGGAGGGGGACCGGGCCCGGAAGCATCAGGAGCGTCTCATCTTCCATACAATCAGGTATACTTATACCACTCCTGCCTGATTATATCTTGGAAGAATATGGTGGATGTGAGCATAATCTGCGGATCAACCTCTGATGAAGAGATTGCACGCAAAGCATGGACAATTCTTGATGAACAGAGAATTTCATACGATTACCAGGTCATCTCTGCTCACCGGGATCCTGATCGTCTAGACGCCTGTATCCGGGATTCTGCGGCAAAGGTTTTTATCTGTATCGCGGGACTCTCGGCTGCACTTCCCGGAGTTGTTGCATCAAAAACAGACAAACCTGTCATCGGAGTCCCGGTTTCAGGGAATCTCATGGGAGGACTTGATGCCCTCCTCTCGATCGTCCAGATGCCCAAAGGGGTGCCCGTGGCCTGTGTCGGAGTTGATAACGGACAGAATGCGGCACTTCTCGCAGTCAGAATCCTGTCCGTAGCCTGAACCACAGGCTTTTTCCCTCTCTCCCGGATCGGTTGATCAGGTATCCAAATCCGGGTCAGGCAGGGGGAAACTGTTTTCAGCAAGCAGATAGACTGGATATATCAGGAGAATACGATGACGGTATCCCTGGTAACTGCTGATTTTTTGAAAAACCCGATATCAGCAGATAAAAAGGGAACCGGCCAGTCGCCAGTCGGAAAGAATCATTTTTCCCACCGGGGAAATCCCCGATCAGGTCTGGACACAGGTTTTTCCTATGCCACCGGGATAGTACAAATCCTGCATGAAAACCCGTACCTGGGAGAGAAGGCATGAAACCACTCTCCCGGATCCACGAGATCCTCCTTGATCTGGAGCCCGGCACCATCCCTGAGCGGGAGATGACAGTTCTTTTCGAGGAACTCAGAAAGGCTCAGAGCGAATATACCCTGCTGAAACAGGAATGGGAACGGTCCATCGAGGGAGAAGAGGTCTGTCATTCGCTCCTTGACAAATCACCGGGAGAGATGGTTGAACGATACCGGGCACTTTTTGATTATGCCGGCATCCCGATGGTGATGGTGGACACCGATGGGATCATAACCCTTGCAAACGCCAGATTTCTTGAATATACCGGGATTCCCCTCCAGGACCTGGTGGGCAGGATCTCATTTTTTTCCCTGATCGATCCCCGGGACCGTGAAACCATCATGCAGTACCACCTGGCATGCAAAAATCATGAGACGATCTCCTCACGTTACGAGACGAGGTTTTCAGCCCGGTTTCCCTCAGTACGCTATGTATCACTCAGTATCAGTCTAATGCCGGGGGGAATCGAAACACTCGTCTCTCTGTATGATATCACGGAGAAGAGAAGACAGAGGGCGGAACTTGCAGCCCATAACAAACGTCTTGAGATCCTGCTGACTCTTAACCAGATGACCAGCGAACCGGAGAGTGTGGTCACGGCGTATGCTATTCAGAAAGGGGTTGAGCTCACGGCCAGTACCATGGGATTTCTCGGTTTTATCGGGACCGAACCGGATGTCGTCACCATCGAGGCATTCTGGCCTGAAAAAAACGGATGGATTCACGAGGAATCACTTCTCCTCAACCAGCTGACCGTACCGCTTGATGACCTGCCGTATGTTAGCCAGGTAGTCAGAACCGGTGAGGTCCTTACCCTGGACAGTAATCCCCATGCAACACGTGTCCTGACCGCGATGGTGAGTCACCCTGTGTATTATCAGCGTGCCATGATCGTGCCGGTCATCGATGAGAACCGGGTGGTTGCAGTTGCCTGCGTCGCGGATAAGCCGGAAAATTATGATAGTTCAGACCAGATACAGCTGACCGTTCTCATGGCCGGCATGTGGCGGCTCATTATCAGGAACCGTCATGAAGACACATTAAAGGCAGCAAACAAGAAGCTCGGACTGCTATCAAGTCTTTCCCGGCATGATATCATCAACCTGCTTACTGCCCTTGACGGGTATATCGAGCTCTCATCAGAGATCGCAACCGATCCTGAGCTGATCTCATACATCTCCAAGGAAAAGGAGATATCAGGCTCAATCGCCGACATTATTGCATTTACCCGCGAATATGAGATGGTGGGGATCCATACCCCCCTCTGGCAGGAAGTCGCAATTATCTTTGATGAAGTGGTAAGGGCCTTACCCCTTTCAGGCATCACAGTGCGGTCAGAAACCGCAGGATTGTGGGTGTATGCCGATCCGCTCATGATCCGGGTCTTCTCAAATTTTATCGACAATTCTCTCCGCCACGGAGGAAAGATCAGCTGCATCTCACTCTCCTGGGAGTATTCAGGAGAGGATCTCCTGCTTGTATACCGTGACAACGGGGCAGGCATCTCCTGGGCGGAGAAGGAGAAGATCTTTATCAGGGGGTATGGAAAACATACCGGCCTTGGATTGTTCTTAATCAGGGAGATCTTCTCTATCACCGGTATCTCGATCCGGGAGATCGGTGATCCCGGTACGGGTGTACGGTTTGAGATGAGAATTCCCCGGGGTGGATACCGGATTCTTACAACCCCTGAAAGTCCTGGTACTGCTCGAAATAACCGGAAGATAAGAGATTGACATGATTACCATTCTGCTTGTTGATGACCAGAAAGTCCTACTTGATATAACCCGGATTTTTCTCGAAAAGGGAGGAGATATCATCGTTGATACCGCTCTTTCAGCACAGGAAGCCCTGATTATGCTGAGTCAGAAAAAATATGACGCGATCGTCTCAGACTATGAGATGCCTGCAATGGACGGGATCGAATTTCTCAAAACCATCAAGAAGGAAGGTTTCGAGAAACCGTTCATCATTTTTACCGGAAGAAGCAGGGAGGAGGTGGTCATTGAGGCACTGAACTCAGGGGCTGATTTTTACCTGCAGAAAGGATCAGATCCCAAGGTCCAGTTCGCAGAACTGAAAAACATGATTCAACAGGCGGTAATGCGGAAAAGAATTGAAGAAGCACTTCTTCAGTCGGAAACGAACTACCGTACCCTGGTCGAATCAACCGAAGACTCCATCTACATGGTTGACCGGAACGGACGCTACCTCTTCATGAATACGCATCACAAAACAAGGCTTGGTATTTCTCCTGATTCAGAAGCAAGCATGAATTATGCAGATATCCATTCTCCAGAAGAGTCTGAACGGTTCCTGGCCTTAGTCCGTGAAGTGATCAGGACCGCCAGCCCCCTTCAGGATGAATATGAACGGGAAGGAAGGTGGTTTATCCGAACGATGAGCCCGGTAAAAAACGCTATTATTGAGATGACGATAGCCGTTACCGTCATTTCCACTGAGATCACAAAAACCAAACATCTCGAACATGCCTTAGCAGACCTCGAAGCCCAGTACCTGACCCTGATCGAATCAACCAGGGATTCCATCTATACCGTGGACAGGGACTGCAGGTATATCTTCATGAATTCCCATCATAAACAGCGCCTGGGAATCATCAGCGATCGGTACAAAGGAAAGCAATACCAGGACTATCATTCGAAAGAAGCATCGGAGCGGTTCTCACAATCAGTCAGCCGGGTCTTTACCACCGGCAGACCATGCAAGGATCAGTATACCAGGGAAAACCGGTTCTTTATCAGAACGTTCAGTCCGGTCAGAGATCAGAAATCCGGAGAAATATCAGCAGTCGTCGTAATATCAATAGAGCCTGCGGATCGAGAATCCGAATAACACGCGGTCCAGACGATGGCCAGGGATACGAAAAAAAAGGGGGATTAATACCGGCGACGGTTTCCGCCACCAAAACTTCCGCCACCACCGTAGCTGCTGCCACCACCACCAAAGTTGCTGCGCGGCTGCATGGGACGGGCTTCGTCGATACGGAGGGTACGGCCTTCAAAAACAGTCTGGTTCAGGGCATCCATTGCGGCCTGCGCTTCTTCTGATGTTTCCATCTCAACGAACGCAAACCCTTTCTGCTCAATTACCTTGATACTGGCGATCTCACCATACTGGGAAAAAAGGTCCCGAAGCTGGCTTTCATTTACGGAGTACGTCAGGTTTCCGACGTAGAGTCTCTTTCCTTCCATAGCTTAAATCACAGATTCCTTATGATACATACGCAGACAGGCTTACTGAAAGACAGAAAAACCAGTTGATTACCGAAAACAGCCTGATGCACGATTATTCGTCCTCAGACGAAAAATGCTCATAAGGAACTATCATCAGAATATTTCTGCGTTGTAAGTAGTGATACGTGCTCAATGCATTTAAAACAATGAGTGCATCCAGAAGGTTACCATAAAAAGAGATCCCCTAAAAGGGGATGGGAAATATTTAGTACCGGCGTCCGCTTCCGCCAAATCCACCGCGGTCAAATTCGCGGCGGGGCTGCATCGGGCGGGCTTCATCAATACGCAGGGTACGGCCTTCGAACTCGGTCTGGTTCAGGCTGTCCATTGCTGACTGGGCTTCCTCGCTGGTTCCCATTTCGACAAACCCGAAGCCTTTCTGTTCGATGACCTTGGCGCTGACAACATCGCCATACTGGGAGAATAAATCACGAAGCTGACCTTCGTTTACGGAGTACGTCAGGTTTCCGACGTAAAGTCTCTTTCCTTCCATAGCTAAATCACAGATTCCATATGTTACATACGCGGGGCAGTGGCTCATATCAATGAGATATGCCCTGAAGGAGTTCCGAAAACAGCCTGATGCATGATTATCCGTCTGATGACGAAAAATGCTCTCGAATAACTATTTACAGGATAATCCAGCGTCTGTATATATCAGTTAACCCGTTTGCATATAAATGCTTTCGATACAACACCAAACAAGACAGAAAAAAAGGATATCCCTTTCCAGGGAATGCCCGTGTTATTTCAGTACCTGCGTCCGCCGCCGCCATATCCACCGCGGTCAAATTCACGGCGGGGCTGCATCGGACGGGCTTCATCGATACGAAGCGTACGGCCTTCAAAAACGGTCTGATTCAGGCCATCCATTGCTGCCTGGGCTTCGTCGCTGGTACCCATCTCGACAAATCCGAATCCTTTCTGTTCGATAACCTTGGCGCTGACAACGTCGCCATACTTGGAGAATAATTCCCTGAGCTGGGCTTCATTTACGGAGTACGTCAGGTTTCCGACGTAGAGTCTCTTTCCTTCCATAGCATATCACGTAACAGTTTTACACACGCAGTCAGCAGCCACAGATCAGGGATCAGAATAGTGCCCACGACTGTCGAACATAGCTTCCGAACCGACCGCCTGGCAGAAGGTTCAACGAATAACTATATTACGGCCTGCTTTACGTCTGCACAAAAATATTGGTACGGCCCCATATAAAAACTTCCTCCCTATTGAGGCCGCCTAATCCTGATTTATCCGGATTTACGGCTATCCTGAAGGAGATCCCGGACCATCTTCACTGCACATAGATCTCCACACATGGAGCAGGTCTCCTGATTCCCGTCACGGTCGTGGATCTCACGAGCCCGTTCAGGAAACAGGGAAAGGGAAAACTGCCTGTTCCAGTCCAGATCGCGACGTGCTTCTCCCATCTCAACCTCACGGGCACAGGCTGCAGCATTTCCCTGCATGAGATCCCCCACATGGGCAGCAAGGACCGACGCCCTGGTGCCTTCGATGATGTCAGCGGTCCGGGGAAGACCAAGATGCTCACTGGGAGATACCATGCAGAGGAAATTCGCCCCGTGCTGGCATGCGACCGCTCCTCCGATGGCACCGGTAATATGATCATACCCGGCCGCCAGGTCTGAGACCAGGGGACCGAGCAGGTAGAGAGGGGCCATGCCGGTCAGTTCCTTGATCATCCTGACATTATATCCAATCTGGTCAAGGGGCATATGCCCCGGCCCTTCTATCATCCGCTGCACCCCATGTTCATGTGCCCGCCGGGAAAGCCTCCCCAGGTTCAGATATTCAACCGTTTTTGCCTCCCGCATTGCGTCATCATGGCAGCCGGGCCGCATCCCGTCTCCAAGACTGGCAACTACCTCGTATTCAGCAAGGATCTCAAGAAGATAGTCATACTCTTTCCAGAGCGGATTCTCTTCGCCACGGACCACCATCATGGCGGTATGGAAGGAACCCCCGCGTGAAACAACGCCCATGGTCCGCGGATCATCACGAAGACTCTGGACAACCTCCCGGTTCACCCCGCAATGAAGGGTCAGGAAATCAACACCCTGTTCACAGTGCTCCCGGATCACCCGGAAGAGGAGGTCAGCATCGAGGTCGGCAACATTTCCGGCCCTGCGGACCGCCTCATAGATCGGGACTGTCCCGACCGGGACCGGGAACGAGAGAACCACCCGGCGTATCGCAGGGAGATCACCACCGGTTGAAAGATCCATCAGGCAATGGGCTCCGGCTTTCAGAGCCTCTGCAGCCTTCTCCTCTTCCATTCTGATATCACAGAGATCCCGGGACGTGCCGATATTAACATTGACTTTTACCCTGCACCCTTCCCCGATAGGACAGATCGCCTGCTTCCTGCGTGGATTTGCAGGGATCACCACTCTTCCGGACTGTATCTGCCGCTCCAGCCGGCCAGGATCCATCTGTTCAGCAGATGCAGCCTGTTTCAGCAGGTCAGGATCAACCCTGTACTCCCGGACAACCATACTCCTACTTGTTGTCAGGGAAGGAATATCATACTCACATGACGGTCAAGCTCATCCCGGGCAGAGGAATGTACGCAAACGCCTATCTCGCACGGGGGACCATCCTCGTTGATGCAGGAGTGACCCCGATGGCGGTGGAGGCACACCGCAATACCATCCG
>CAZXRT010000019.1:0-1984 GCA_964642535.1 uncultured Methanospirillum sp. | reverse complement strand
GACACGGTCTTTGCAGACGGCGCCTTTGGAAGATATGATTTTCCCGGCGGAAGCAGGGAGACGCTGGCTTCCTCACTGGACCGTCTTGCCGAACTGAAAGTTACCGGGCTGTACGCCGGTCACGGAGTCCCGGTCCGGGATCAGGGAGAGCGACAGATCAGGGCAGCCCAGAGCCTCATCCGGACCGGATACTTCTGATCGATGGAGCCTGGCATCTACGTCCTGGTCCTTTGTGGAGGGGAAAAGGCCGTAGAAGTGGGCTCACTCGGAACCATCACATTTGCCGGAGGATGGTACTGTTATGTCGGGTCTGCTCTCGGTCCGGGGGGCCTTACCAGGGCTGCACGCCATATCAGGGTGGCAGAATCAGGGAATTGCCGCCCCCGCTGGCACATCGACTACCTCCTCACGAGCCCTTCATTCAGGCTCGTGCAGGTCTGGTGTGCAAAGACCGAAAAGCGGCTCGAATGCCATCTTGTCAGGGAGATGAACCTGCAGGTTATCCCCGGGTTCGGTTCGTCTGATTGCGCCTGTTCCGGCCATCTCTTTTATTCCCCCTCAGAGCCAGGAGACTCGGTGAAACAGGCATTCTCCAGAGTATCCCTCGTCTCCCAGACGCATTTCTGCTGACCGTTCAGGGGAATCCCTCTCTCCATTTCACGGTGAATAACAATGTATAATACATGGGGTGCCAATTACCTGACACGGGAGTGTCTGCACCTCCGAAATGCATCCGTGGGAATGATTACGTATGATTAAGGTTGCAATCAACGGATACGGAACCATCGGCAAGAGGGTTGCCGATGCAGCAGCAGCGCAGAAGGATATGGAGATCATCGGGGTATCAAAGACCCGGCCGACCGCTGAAGCATTCATCGCGGTGAAGAAAGGATTTCCGGTGTATATCGCTGACATATCAAAGAAAGGGGTCTTTGAAAAGGCGGGTATCCCGGTCGCCGGGTCTGTGGATGAGATGGTGCAGAAAGCAGACATCATCATTGATGCCACTCCGGGCGGAGTCGGGGAATCGAACAAGGCTCTCTACGAAAAATATAAGAAGAAGGCAATCTGGCAGGGCGGAGAAGATCATGAAGTGGCAGGATTCTCCTTCAACGCCCATGCCAACTACAAGGAGGCGATCGGAAGACAGTTTGTCAGGGTCGTCTCCTGTAACACCACCGGGCTGTGCCGGGTCATCAAGGCGATTGATGACAAGATCGGTGTGGAAAAGGTCAGGGCAGTCATGGTTCGGCGGGGAGCAGATCCCCACGTGGTCAAAAAAGGCCCGATCGATGCCGTCGTTCTCGATCCACCAACCATTCCAAGTCACCACGGCCCTGATGTGAACACGGTCCTCCCTCACATCAACATCGTTACGATGGCCATGATCGTCCCGACCACCCAGATGCACATGCATGCCATCACGATGGAATTGAAAGGGGACGCAACCAAAGAGGACGTGCTTGCAATTATGAGAGCACACTCACGAATCGGGCTTGTCCAGAGTTCCACTGCGATTAAAAGTACGGCCGAGCTGAAGGAGTACGTCATGGATCTCGGAAGACCGCGATCAGATCTCTGGGAGAACGGTATCTTCGAGGCATCGGTTGCGGTTGTCGGAAAAGAACTCTTCTTCTTCCAGGCCATCCACCAGGAAGCCGATGTTGTCATCGAGAACGTGGATGCGATCAGGGCAATGGCCGGAGATGTCACCGACCCGGAGACCTCGATCAGGATGACGAACGAATCCCTGGGATTTGTTGCCATCTGACCGGACCTGCCAATCATTAACTCTTTTCAACACATACCTGTTCTGAATGGATCCATATTCCCTAGCGGTACGCAACACGGTAGAGATCGTCACGGAGGAAGAACTGCGTGGTCTGCTCGCAAAGACGGGCGGGAAGGTCTATGCCGGTTACGAGCCGAGCGGTGAGATCCACCTCGGCCACCTCGTGACCATCAACAAGCTGATCGATCTCAG
>CAZXRT010000018.1:0-13845 GCA_964642535.1 uncultured Methanospirillum sp. | reverse complement strand
TTTGTCGGGATCATCACGGTTGAAGATATCCTTGAAGAACTGGTGGGAGATATCCTTGATGAGTTTGATACTGAGGAACCCTCCCTGGTAAAAGTGACTGACGGGGTGTACTCGGTTGATGCACGGATGTGGGTGTCAGACCTGAATAAGGAACTGGATCTCGGGCTTCCGGTCAGTGAGACCTATGAGACTATTGCAGGCCTCATCATCGATCATCTTGGTTCCATTCCCCGAATCGGGGAATCGTGCGAACTTGATGATGTGGGTGTCAGACTGATCGTCATTCAGATGAAAGGAAAGCGGATAACCCGCATAAAAATGCTGTTATCCCGACCGAAAAAAGAGATGAACGGGACGGGGACTGAGTAATGAACAAAAAATCCTTTATCATTCTTGCTTCGGGAAGGGGTTCCAATGCCCAGGCAATTTTTGACCGGATTGCTGACGGTTCCATCCCTGCATCCTGCACTGCCGTGATCACGGATAATCCTGATGCCTATGTGATTGAAAGGGCACAGGCGGCGGGCATCCCTGTCTCGGTGGTTCCATATCGAACCTTTTCTGACAAGGCGGCATATGAGGCTGCACTGACTGCATCCATCACGGATAAGGAGCCGGATCTTATCGTTCTTGCAGGGTATATGCGGATTCTGGGAGAGGGCATTGTCAGGAAATTTACCGGAAAGATGATCAATATCCATCCTTCCCTCCTTCCCTCCTTTCCCGGTCTCCATGCACACGAACAGGCACTCCGGTACGGGGTGAAGGTTGCCGGATGCACTGTCCATTTCGTCACCGAGGATATGGATGCAGGGCCCGTGATCATCCAGCGTTCTGTCCCGGTTCTTGACGGGGACGATGCTGATACACTTGCTGAGCGGATCCTTGTTGAGGAGCACCAGGCGCTGCCTCTTGCCATCAGGCTGTTCTTTGAAGGAAGGCTGCATGTCAGTGACCGGGTCGTGACCATTGCAGAGCATCCTGGCTGCGGGGAGAGGGCAGATCAAGCGGGCAGGGGTGACTGATGGGAAGGAGGCACCAGAAGTCAGACCGAAAGCATATCGCCAGGGAACGGATCTCCCTCCTCTTTATCCAGGCATCTCGGTTTTTCCCTGAAAACCCTGCATGGAGTAACCGGTGCGTGACCCTGGCACGAAGGATCGCGATGAAGGAACGTATTCGTATCCCGCGCGATCTGAGGCGGACATTCTGTCGCCGGTGTTCACAGTTCCTGGTCCCCGGTGTTACCGTGCAGACCAGGATTCACCACAGCCGTGTGGTTGTAACCTGCCTCTCCTGCGGGTACAGGCGCAGGTATCCTCTCTATCGGAATATATCATGAGTCAGAACAGGACTGTTCCCAAAAAGAAATCAACCGCCTCTCCGGGCGGATATCATGACCTGAAACCCACCATCTGGATCGGAAAACAGGGGATGACAGAGACGATTATCGATGAGATCCGAAGCCAGATAAAGGTGCGAAAGGTCATCAAGGTGAAATGGCTCGAATCGACCGGGGTTGACCCGGAAGAGATTGCGGGAAAAAGTGGGACAATTCTCCTTCAAATTCGGGGAAGGACGATGGTTCTTGGAGAAAAGGGATCTGATTCCACCTCTCGTGCTCGAAATATATAAGAATCCTTCATACGTATAAGTAGAGACTACTATCTGCATTTGAGAGTGTGGACTATCGATGACAACTGTGTATGATGTTCCTGCTGACAAACTGATCAACCGTGTTGCAGCGGAACTGAAGGAAAAAGCCGAAATAACTGCTCCTGAATGGGCAGCCTTTGCAAAGACCGGCGCCCACAAAGGGATGCCTCCCGAGGATCCAGAATGGTGGTATACCCGTACCGCTGCTGTCCTGAGGCGTGTCTATGTGGACGGACCGGTCGGTGTTGAGCGTATGCGTTCGGCTTATGGCGGAAGTAAGAACAGAGGCTCCAAACCTAATAAAACGGTAAAGGGGAGCGGCTCCATCCTGAGAAAGGCGGTTCAGCAGCTCGAGAAGGCGGGGTATGTTACCTCGCAGAAGGGCGGCAGAGTCGTCACTCCGGCGGGTGCTTCTTTCCTTGACGGAGTTGCATATCGTATCGTATCTGAGTCCGCGTAAGCCCGTGTGGTGTTTCCTGAATGGGTGATGATGAATTAGCCGAGATACGCAGGCGCAGAATGATGGAGATGCAGCAGCAGGCTGCATCCCAGCAGGATGAAGCTGAGCGTCAGCGTCAGTATGAGGCCCAGATTCATTCGGTCCTCATGCAGATCCTTGAACCTGAAGCGCGAGAGCGGCTGAACACCATCAAGCTGACCAAACCGGACTTCGCCCGGTCAGTTGAGCAACAGCTTGTCATGCTTGCACAAAGCGGAAGGATCAAGAACAAGATCAATGACGAACAACTGAAAGTCATCCTCAAACAGGTAATACCCGCCAAACGCGAGTTCAATATCCGGCGCAAGGGATGAAGGCCGGGGTCCTGTTCTCAGGAGGGAAAGACAGTTCGCTGGCAGCGATTCTGCTATCAGCGAATTACGAGGTGGAACTGAACACCTTCGTCTTCTCCCCTGATTCTGCAATCCCGCAGATTGAACAGGCAGCGGCTGCCCTTGGATTCCCACACAATATCAGGGTCTTTTCCCCGTCCTTTCTGGATGAGATGGTAGAGATCGTGATTTCGTGCGGGTTTCCCGGAGAAGCAATCCAGCGGATACACCGGGAGGCGGTCCGTGTCCTCTGCGACTGGTATGAAGTCATCGGGGATGGTACCCGGTTTGGTGACCGGGTGCCGGTCCTGACTGATGATGAGATCAGGAGCATATCAGACAGGCACGGATGTTCCTATGTGCGCCCGCTCTTCGGATATCCGAAGCGGGAAGTACAGCGGCTTGCTGCACGGCATCTTGTCGTATCATACGGGGAGACCGGGCAGATCCGCAGCGGGGACTATGAACATGAGATCCGGCGGGAGATGGAGCGGCGGGGACAATCCCCTGCATCCTTCTTCCCCCGGGATCATGAGCAATCCCTCGTGACTGCACGACAGTCATCTGGAGAAATAGATGAGTAAAGTTTCAAAATGCCGGAAGATCCGGCTTGCAAAGAAGACCCAGCAGAACCGGCGTGTTCCCCAGTGGGTCATGGTAAAGACGAAGAGAAAGGTCATGACCCATCCTGCACGTCACAGCTGGCGCCGGAGCACCCTGAAGGTGTGATAATATGGTAGAGAAGCTGAAAGAGCAGGTATATGTCATTCCCCTGGGAACGGTCCGGCGTGTTCCCCGGTGGAGACGCAGCGCCAAGGCAATGAAGGATATCAGGGAATTCCTGGGACACCACATGAAGAGTGAGGATGTGAAACTCCATTCCTCCATCAATGAAAAGGTCTGGTCCCGTGGTTCCCAGAAGCCGCCAGTACGGATCCGTGTTCGGGCAATGAAGCTCGAGGACGGACAGGTGCAGGCTGAGCTGGCTGAGGAGTGAGATGGACCGTACGGTCTCGATAACAGGCGACCCCCATATCGGCGTATTCACCCGCGTCTTTGAGGATATCGCGATCATCCCTCCGGATGCACCCGAAGAGATCGAGGCTGCATACCGGGAGGCATTTGATGTTGATATCATCAGAACCCTGATCCAGGGCAGCCCGATCATCGGCTCACTCCTTGCCGGAAACAGCAACGGGTTTGTAGTCTCCGGGCTGGCCTCACGTGCGGAAGTGAAGCAGCTCAGTGAATACCGTGAGGTTTTCTTCCTCCATCACGGGATGAATGCAGCCGGAAATGTGATCCTTGCATGCGACCGGTTTGCAGCCGTTCATCCTGAGATGGATTCGAAGGTCAGAAAGGAGATTGGCGAGTTTCTGAAAGTGCCGATCATCCCTCTGACCCTGGGCGATGTGAAGGTGGTGGGAATGGCAGCGGTTGCCACGAACAATGGCGTCGTTGTCAACCCCCGGAGTTCAGCATCAGAGATTACAGAACTCGAAATGGTCTGTGATCTTCCGGTTGGAAAAGGATCAATCAACATGGGTAACGCCATGGTCGGAACCGGTCTTGTGGCAAATACCCGCGGGTACCTCGCCGGTATCGAGACCAGCGGATATGAACTCGGAAGAATTGAAGATATTTTCGGATTTGAGGACTGATATACCATGGAGCAAAAGCAGTTTGAAGTAAAGGGGAAGTACCAGGAGAAGCAGACCTGGAAACCATATACCAAGGTGATTACTGCCCCGAATGAAAGACAGGCACAGGAGCGTGTTTATACCATTATCGGAAGTAAACACCGCCTGAAACGCATGTACATCCAGATCGACACCATCAGCGAATACAAGGGTGAGTAATCCCGTGACACCCGTTGATCCCCGCGAAGTCCAGTCCCTTCAGGCATACCTGAACCAGTATAACCAGCAGGCAGAGGTATATTCCCGCCAGCTGGGGATCATGGAAGAGGGGATCCGGGAAGGGAACGCCGCGATTGAGACTCTGAAAGCTCTCTTTGAGGCAGGAGATTCAACGATTCTGATGCCTGTCGGCGGCGGCCTGAACGTCAGAGCGCGGGTTCAGCATCCGGACGAGGTATTTGTCAATATCGGCTCTGAGATCATTTTGCAGAAGACCCATGAAGGTGGCATCAGTTATCTTCAGGACCGGATTAAGGAGATGGAAGCATCCGGAAAGAACCTGACTGAAGTTCTGCAGAAGATCGATGCCCAGGTGAAGGATATTTCAAAGCGCCTTGAACAACTCTACCGGCAGGCCCAGGAACAGCAGGCGCAGGGCGGAGTCTGATCCGGTACAGTCCCCCTTCTGAAGGTGGTCTTCCATGTTTAAAGCGCTAAAAGAGAAACTCTTCTCGGTCAGACAGCGGCTGGAGACCACTATCAGTGAAAAACAGCCGGTTTCTGAACCCTCTTCTGAACCCGTCTCTCCTCAGACACCATCCGGATTACCTGTCCCGGCAGCGTCCGAAAGTGTACAGGCTGATTCTGATCGTGAATTAAAGGAGAGCGAAAAGAAAACTGCCACTTTTGCCCAGAAAGTGGTATCTCTGGTTCGTGATCGCGAATTCATCATTTCTGCAAAAGATCTCGAAGACACGCTCTCGGACCTGGAGATCGGTCTTCTTGAGAGTGATGTTGCCTTTTCTGCAACTGATGCGATCCTGTCACAGGTTCGCGAAGATCTTACCGGGTCGAAGCGCAAGATCGGGACCTCGGTTGATGATGTCATTACCACCGCCCTGACTGATGCCCTCCTGTCCGTTCTCGGGGAAGGAGTGGATATCCTGCAGTTCATCGAATCGAGGGAAAAACCGGTTAAGATTCTTTTTACCGGGGTGAATGGGACCGGAAAGACGACATCAGTTGCCAAGGTTGCCCACTTCCTCACCTCAAAGGGATTGAAAGTTGCAATCGGAGCTGGTGATACGTTCCGTGCCGGTGCCATCGAGCAGATTGATGTTCATGGTCAGCGGCTTGGTATCAAGGTGATCCAGCATCAGGACGGATCTGATCCATCTGCGGTTCTCTATGATACCGTCCAGTATGCAAAAGCACATGGTGTTGATGTTGTGCTGGGAGATACCGCGGGCCGGTTCCATAACCGGGTGAACCTGATGAACCAGCTCAGCAAGATTCGCCGGGTCATCCAGCCGGATCTTATTGTCTATGTAGATGAGGCAGTTGCAGGGAACGATGCCGTGATCCGGGCTGAAGAGTTTGCGAAGTCTGTTGGGATGGATGCGATCATGCTGACCAAGGTTGATATGGATCCTAAGGGGGGCGCCGCCATCTCCATTGCACACGCAGTCGGAAAACCGCTTCTCTTCATCGGGACAGGCCAGGGGTATGAGGATATCATGGCGTTTGATCCCCGGGCCATTGTTGCGGATCTTCTGGCCGGTGATACCTGATGCTCGGAAACCTCGGGACAAACCTGAAGGATGCCCTGAAGAAACTGGCAGGAAAGACGGTCATCGACCGGGTAGCGGTCGAGGAACTGGTCAAGGATCTCCAGCGTGCACTCCTGCAGGCCGATGTCAACGTCAAGCAGGTCATGCAGCTCTCGCAGACGATCAAGAAGCGGTCACTCGAAGAGGAACCTCCGAAAGGAGTTACTGCCCGTGAGCATGTGCTCAAGATCGTGTACGAGGAACTGGTCAGCCTTGTAGGCGGCAAAGTTGAGATCTCCCTTGGCAGGCAGACGATCCTGATGGCCGGTCTGCAGGGGTCAGGAAAGACGACTACTACCGGAAAAATTGCCCGGTATTTCAAGAAGAAGGGACTTCGGGTCGGGGTCATCTGTGCCGATACCTTCAGACCGGGTGCCTACACCCAGCTCAAGACGCTCTGTGACCGTGTGCAGGTAAACTGTTTTGGCGATCCAAAAGAGACTGATGCCAGAAAGATCGTTGCAGAGGGGTTGAACCATCTCAAGGATGAGGTGATCATCGTTGATACCCAGGGCCGTCATGCCCTCGAGGACGATCTCATCCAGGAGATCATTGACCTGAATGAGCTGACTCATGCGACCCACCGGTGGCTGGTACTTGATGCTGCACTCGGTCAGCAGGCTCGCGAACAGGCACGGCGGTTCCATGAAGCCGTCCGGATAGACGGTGTTATCATCACCAAGATGGACGGTACCGCCAAGGGAGGAGGAGCGCTTTCTGCAGTCTCGGAGACCGGTTCAGGGATCGTATTCATCGGTGCCGGAGAGACTGTCGAGGATCTGGAATGGTTTGATCCTGACAGTTTCATCTCCCGGCTTCTTGGGATGGGGGATCTGAAAGCGCTGGCCGAGAAGGTCCAGGAGAGCATCAAGGAAGATGATATTGATGTCAATGCGATGCTCTCCGGAAAGTTCACGCTTCGTGATATGTACAAACAGCTCGAAGCCGTTAACAAGATGGGGCCGCTCAAACAGGTGCTCAGCATGCTCCCGCTTGGAGGCATGGAAGTCCCCTCCGAAGCTGTGGATGTCACCTCGGTAAAGATGGAGCGTTACCGGGTGATCATGGATTCCATGACTAACACCGAGCTGGATGATCCGACGGTTTTGAACGGATCACGTGTCCACCGGATTGCAATGGGGGCCGGAGCAACGCTCGAAGAGGTGCGTGAGCTGATCAAATATTACAAGATGATGAAACGGACCTTCAAGAGCCTGAAAGGTGGAGAAAAGGGGATGCAGCGGCTGATGAAGAAATTCGGCCGTTTCTCCTGATGCTATGACTTCTTTTGTGGTGATCGGCCATACCGCAAAGACTGATGGTTCGTTCAGCCTGAATGATCTCCCGGGAAGCGGGGGCAGAATGGATCTGCTCTGCCGGTCTGTCCAGGCTTCCCTCTTCCTTTCTCATGGCATCAGGGAAGATGCATCATGCATGCTAGTCTTTTCCGGAGGTCCGGGGAGTCCGAAGACAGTCAGGTTTGACGGGAACTCTGTTCGCAGCCTCAGTCCGGATGAACGGAGCAGTGCGTCATTTATCAAGAAAGCACTCGATCTTCCGGCAGGAGCCCTCTTTCGTGAGGTTACCCCGGGAGTGAGCGTCAGAAAGGCCGGGATTGAGAAGCTGCTCACAGAATACCGGTGCGGGATTCTTGATGAGCATGGGACTGATGTGAGGACGGCGTCTGGAGATTTTCCAGACCTGTTTATCCTTTCAGATAACCGGAACTTTACCCCTGAAGAGGAGGCTGCCCTTGGTGATCTTCCGAAGTACTCACTAGGGCCGCAGGTGCTCCACGCGGATCATGCCATTGTCCTCCTCTGGAACGAGATAGACCGGAGAAGAGCCGGATGGAACTGACTGAATTATTTACAAAAGTACTGGAATATGGTCCGATCTGTGACCATTGTCTCGGCCGTCTCGTGGCAAAGAGGTCTTTTGGCCTCTCAAATGACATGAGGGGGCAGGCTATCAGAATTGCGGCAGCCCTCGAACTGAATCAGCCATACCGGCCGGAAACCGAACCCTGCTGGATATGCAACAACTTCTTTGATCAGACTGATGAATGGGCAGAGAGGATCATCGCTGCGCTTGAGGGGATTGAGTGCCGGACGTTTCTCCTCGGCTCCCGGGTTCCTCCTCTGATCTCAGAGGCTGAAGAGATGATCTGGAGCGATCTGTCACTCCAGGACCCGGAACCGCTCAAGTCAGAGATCAACCGTGAGGTCGGAAAAGCGGTATCCGCCCGGAACGGGCTCCTGGTTGAACTGAAGACGCCGGATGTAGTTGTGGTGCTCAACATCCATGAAGGGACTGCAGAGGTGCAGATCCGGCCGCTGTTTCTGTATGGCCGGTATTTCAAGTATGAACGGGGCATTCCGCAGACACACTGGTACTGCCGTTCTTGCAGGGGCGCCGGCTGCGATGCATGTAACGGGACCGGGAAACAGTATGCTGATTCAGTAGAGGAACTGATCGGACGACCTCTCTGTCGTATCTTTGAAGGCACTGCTGCAACCCTTCACGGGGCAGGGCGTGAGGATATTGACGCAGTGATGATCGGGTCGGGCAGACCGTTCATCATTGAGATATCAGAACCGAGGATCCGATCTGGAGATCTCGCGTTCCTGGTAGAAGAGGTCAACCGGGATGCGGAAGGCCGGGTCTCGGTAAAGGATCTCAGGTGGACTGAGCGGGGAGAGGTGGAAACCCTTAAGACGCACAAAGGGCATAAAAAATACAGGATTCTGGTCGATATAGACGGCTCCATCCCTGAAGAAACCCTCTCTGCAGCCGCAGATCAGCTAACGGGTGCCACGATACATCAGCGCACCCCGGCACGGGTTGCCCACCGGAGGGCAGACAAGGTACGGGAGAGGGTTGTCCTTGATTTCAGATGTGCAGGTCAGGAAGAAAATCTCTTCGCCTTTGAAGTTTCCGGAGAGGCAGGACTGTACATCAAGGAATTAATATCAGGTGACCAGGGGCGAACCACGCCCAGTCTATCAGAGATCCTGGGAACACCGGCACGGGTTGTACAACTTGATGTTGTCGACGTGCAGGGAACTGAGTAGGTGAATCGTACATGGCACTTCACAACGGACCGCGGAAGAAAACCCGGTATAAATTAAAGAAAGACCTGAGAAAGCGCGGAGTACTGCCGGTTACCACCGTAATCCAGCAGTTTGACATGGGACAGAAAGTTCACATCGTCTGTGAACCAAGTATCCAGAAGGGGATGCCCCATGCACGGTTCCATGGAAAGACCGGGTCTGTTGTCGGCCGCCGCGGCCGCGCATGGCTGGTTCAGATCTACGACGGCAACAAACTCAAGACCATCATTTCGCGTCCCCAGCATCTCAAGGCGCAGCAGTACTGATAGGAAACAGGTCGGTTGGCATGAAGATTAAAGGAATTCTCTCTGAAGAAGCGATTACGGTCTCTGAATTAAAAGAAGAACTCCTCAATGTTGAGGCAGTCCGTCTGGAAAAAGGCAAGGAGATGTCGTATGAACTGCGAAGGAGTATTGAGCATGCCAACCAGATCACACGGACCTCTTCTGGCAAGTCACGTGAACTGGTTCAGGCCCTGCTTCAGGTTGAGAAGGTCAGACCGGATGTTGCCCTTCGGATTGCAAACACCATGCCCAGAACCAGGGATGAGGTGCGGGCTGTCTTTGGCAGGGATAAGTTTGCGCATACCACCGAGGAGCTTGATCAGATCATTGATCTCGTGATGATCCATTTCAGCTGAGGGAAATCCAATGAAAGCTGAGAAAAAAGAGGTCAATGCAATTGTACTGGATATCCTCCTGAAAGGATATCCCGACGATCCACGACCTATATATAAGCGGGAACCGATTGTCCAGGCAATCGGGATAGAGCAGTATAAACTTCTCGAATTGATCCCTAAAGCGGTAAATGTCGAGATCGGTGAGCGGATCTACATCGGAAGTGGTGAAAGGGAGAAGATTGAGCGGGTAAAACGCCGGATCAGTTATCATGAACTGACTCACGGCGCCGTGAATGAACTTCCCTTTGTTGTCGAGAAGATCGTGAAGGAACGGGAACAGGAGTATGTTGAATTTTACAACAAATCGATCTCGATCACTCCGAAACTGCATATGCTTCATCTGCTTCCCGGGATTGGCAAGAAACTGATGTGGGAGATCATCGAAGAGCGGAATAAAAAACCGTTCGATAATTTTGCCGATATTTCTGCACGAATAAAATCCATCCCGCATCCTGAGAAGATGATACTGAACCGGATCCTGGAAGAACTACAGGATCAGACGGTGAAGTATCATCTCTTCACCTCCCGATGAGTGCATACCGTGACCAGCATTTCCTTTCAGACCGTCATGCGGTTGAGCGGATTGCAGGGATAATTGATGTATCCGGCCGGACGGTCCTTGAGATCGGTCCGGGTCGGGGAGTGCTCACCCGTGCCCTTCTGCAGCAGGGGGCACGGGTGGTTGCGGTTGAGATCGATACGGAACTCGTCTCTTTTCTCGCCCATGAGTTTTCCGGAGCGATAGAGCAGGGACAGTTTTCCCTGGTCCCTGGTGATGCAACCCGCATTGAATATCCCCCTTTTGAACTCGTGGTCGCAAACCTTCCCTATTCTGCATCATCAAAGATTACGTTCCGACTCCTTGAGCATGGATTTGAAGCCGCAGTGCTGATGTATCAGAAGGAGTTTGCGGACCGGATGCTCGCTGATATCGGCAGCAGGGACTGTGGAAGACTATCAGTCATGGTTCAGACCTTTGCCCGGGCCAGGCGCTGTTTTGATCTCCCGCCAGGTTCATTCTCTCCACCTCCCGCGGTTCATTCCACCGTTGTCCATATTGAACCCCGCCCTCCACTCTTTCCTGTTCATGATCTGCACATATATGCAGAGGTGGTAAAGGTTCTGTTTGCCGGGCGAAGGAAAACGGTCAGGAGTATTCTGAAAAAGAGCGGATCTGTGTTCGGCACAGATCAGGTTGATCGGCTGATCAGGGATATCGACCCTGACATCCTGTCCAGTCGTCCGGAAGCCCTCTATCTCGAGGATTATGCAACCATCGCAAACCTTCTCAGCTCCTGATCCTGGTCAGGTTTATCAGCCTGCTGAAGATTCCTTTCTTCTTCTTCGGGCAGCATCACGGGAAATTAGCCCGTCTGATCGTGTCCTCGAAGTAGGGACGGGAAGCGGATATGTTCTCTCCGGCCTTCCCCCCTGCTGTCTTGCGGTCGGAACTGATATTAACCCCCATGCTGCCCGGATATCGTACGAAGGGGGACTGCGGGTGGTCAGGACTGACCTCGCCGCAGGTCTTCGGCAGGTCTTTGATCTGGTTCTCTTCAATCCTCCCTACCTTCCGACCCGGCCGGAGGAACGGATCGAGGACTGGCTTGAGGCAGCCCTTGATGGCGGGCCTGATGGAAGGGTGGTCATCAGACAGTTTCTTGAGACTATTGGCGGTGTGATAACCCAGAAAGGGCGGATTCTCCTGCTTATCTCATCGTTGACCGGAAAAGAAGAGACGCGGGGAATGATTGAGGCATCAGGATGGACCTGCCTGCTTATTGATGAGGAACGGGTTGAAGGAGGGGAGTCCCTCATGGTGTTGCGGCTGACCCGGTGATACCGGGTTTATATTCTTCTGCTCAGGGATTCGGGTTCTTCTCTCAGCAGGTATACTCCTGCGATGAGAACGGCAAGAACCAGAGCCGGTCCGATGAAGATGAACATATCAACATCTTCGGCATTGAATATGATGATATGCCGGATCATCGCGGTCAGACCGGCGATCAGGATAGCCCTGACCGGTACCTGTTTTGTCCTGAGGTATACAATCACCGTCTCAAAGAGTTCTATGATGATGACCGTAAGCAGGATGGCATTGATGACCTCAACAATTCCTTTATCCGGATCAACTGAAGAGAGGAGGCTGACAATATGACTGAACGTAATCCCGAGAGAGATGAGGGCTGCAATTGTCAGGAATAGTGCAACAATCAGGTAGATGACAACCGGAACGATGGTCATCACTCTGATGAGGCGTGCGGTCTGTATTTCGTAGTTATCTGCCATGATTCACCAGGGTTAGCCGGGGATACTGAACGGAGTTCTTTTTGGCACCGGTTATTGCATGTTTGCGTACCGGTGAATAATCTCTTCGATACTGCATTCTTTCATCTCAATAAGTGCTGATATCACGGAATCGGCAAATATCATTGCTGATGTCTCAAAAACGGTCCCGATGGGAGTTGAGGGCCTTGAGAGGGATCGGTGTTCTCCTCTGAGTTGTCGGAGATCAAAATGATCTGAGCCGGTATGAATGCTCTCATCATCGGTCTTCAGATAGACGACACAGGTGGCCAGATCACTCATTGGCGACTGGCGGGCTCCGGTGATCAGACAGAGGGATCCCCCGATCTGGCGCGATGTCTCACATGCTTCCAGCACCGATTTTGTTTTACCGGATCCGGAGAACGCAACAAGGGTATCTTTTGTGTGGAAGGCGGGGGTCACGGTCTCTCCTACCACGTACGCATCCAATCCGAGATGCATGAGCCGCATTCCAAATGATTTGGCAACAAAACCCGATCTCCCTGCTCCAAGGACAAATATTCTTTCAGCCTTGTTTATCTCGGTAAGGAAACACTCAACCTGGCTCTGTTCTATTGAACGGGCGACTTCCTCGATACGGGAAGCCATCATGAGCATCAGGTCACGGAGCGGGTAACAGGTATCCATAGATGAGTAATGGTGATTTCGGTCTGCACAAATACATGACGGAGCGCAACCAGGTTAAAAAGAAGATCATGGTGTCGGGTAATCAGTGACGGAAAAATCTGACCCCGGTAAAAACCATTGCGATATTAAGCCGGTTTGCTTCTGCGATAACCTCTTCATCCCGAATCGATCCTCCCGGCTGGATAAGGGCAGTTGCTCCGGCCTCGGCTGCGACCTGAAGTGTGTCCGGAAAAGGCAGGAATGCATCAGAGGCGACTGCGGTCCCTTTCAGGGAGGAGAGAGATCGGGAGACCGCGATCCGGGCCGAATCAACCCTGTTCATCTGTCCGGCTCCGATACCGATAGCCTTTGTGCTGTCTGCGAAGACAATGGCATTGCTCTTGGTGTGTTTGCAGACCTTCATGGCAAGAAGCATGGCGGCTTCTTCTGCAGCAGTCGGATCACGGTGGGTGACAACCTGCCATTCCTCGCAAAAGCTCGTCTCCCGCTGTACGAGGGCACCCCCGTCGATGGTGCGAATCTCGTCATGAGGTTTTTCCTGCGGAAGAACCAGGATACGCAAGTTCTCTTTGGTTGCCAGAACCGATCTGGCTGTATCGGTAAATGATGAAGCGATCAGCACCTCGATGAAGGTAGCAGCAATCTCTTTTGCCAGATCTTCTCCTACCTCACGATTCACTGCCACGATCCCCCCGTATGCAGAGACGGGATCAGCATCGCGGGCAGTCAGGTATGCTTCCCTGACAGTCGTTCCGATGGTAACACCACAAGGGTTGTTGTGCTTGATGATGACTGCTGCACACTCTGAAAATTCGCGGAGGAGTCCTACTGCTGCATGGACATCAAGGTAATTATTGTATGACATGGCTTTGCCCTGCAGGGATACGGCTCCGGCAACCCCGTCCTCTCCATATACCGCTGCGTCCTGGTGGGGATTCTCTCCGTACCGGAGAGTCCTGCCGTTCCTGTACTGGACTGAAAGAATGTCAGGGAATCCACCTCCGAGGTTATGAAGGTAGTTACTGATGGCACCATCATAGGCAGCCATCCGTGCAAAGACTTTCCTGGCGAAAATCAGCCTCTGGTCATACCCTATCTCTCTGCCCTTACTGACTGCCGTGATGATCTCCTGGTAATCAGAC
>CAZXRT010000017.1:0-13902 GCA_964642535.1 uncultured Methanospirillum sp. | reverse complement strand
TGTATCTGCTCTCTGCCACTCTGACCGGCAGGTTCTGGGAACTGCTGGAATCAGAGATCCTGGGAGGAAGATGACATGACTTTTGGGAGATTCACATCCTGAAATCTCCTGAAATCAACGCAAAAGTCAGAGGTACGACTGTTCAGCAGATCTGTCTCTCCCTGATCTCTCCATCTTCCACCTGGTACACCGTATCGACAAGCCGGAGCAGGCTTTCCCGGTGTGTTATCACAATAATCGTCCGTTCCCGGCAGTTTTCAAGCAACTCTTTGATAATGATATCCTCAGTCTGATGGTCCAGGTGGGCTGTCGGTTCATCCAGAATCATAATGGGTGCATCACGGAGGAGGGCACGTGCAATGGCGATTCGCTGTTTCTGACCTCCTGATAGTCGGTTCCCCTGCTCTCCAACAATTGTGTTGTACCCGTCAGGCAGCTGTATGATCTCTTCATGAATGCCGGCAGCCCGGGCAACATTCATCACTTCTCTGGTATCCGCTTCCGGCCTGCTGTACCTGATGTTGTTTATGATGGTGTCATGGAAGAGGATCAGGTCCTGGGAGACGGTTGCGATCTGGGTACGAATCCATCCGGGGTTGAGATCAGCATAATCATATCCGTCGATGAGAATTCTGCCCTCTTTTGGAATGAAGAACTTCAGGAGGAGGTTGATGAAGGTAGTCTTTCCGCCCCCTGTCTGGCCGGTGAGTGCAATCCGGCTTCCTGGTCTGATCTCCAGCGATACATCGGTAAGCACAGGGCAATCCGGTTCGTACTCAAATGAAATCCCTTCTACCCGGATATGTCCCGTTGCCCGGTTTTTGGGGAAGAGGAGGCTCTTTTCCGGATCATCATGCTCGTACTCAGTCGCACTGTTCAGTAACTCAATGACCCGTCCTGCTGCAATTGCAGTCCCCTGAAGCGTCAGAGGCACCTGGAGGAGAGAGGATATCGCTCCTGACATCTGGGGGTACATCGCAAGGAAAGCAGTGTATGATCCGATGGATAACTGGCCTGAAAGAACCAGGCTTCCTCCGTACAGCATCACTGCAAGTCTGATCATGCTGGCGCATGCCTGCACAATCCCTCCCGTCACCTGTCCGAAGATCATACTGGCGATATTGAGGGAGATATTTTCCAGATTCCGCTTCATATATCGCTGTAATTCACGTTTCTCCGCAGCATGGGTTTTGATCAGATCGATTGACCCGACAATCTCCTGCCCGTCTGCTGCCATCTGGAGCCCTGACTCACGAATCCGAAGTGTGTGCGAACGCTGGAACCTGATGATTACGTAGCTGATGGTAACGGGGACTGGCACGGTCATGATCACAAAGACTGTCAGGTGAAGAGAAAGGGAGGAGAGGACCAGTACACTCACGACAAGAGATATGCCTGAAGTGATAACTCCCTGGATGAACCATCCGGATATCCCGGATATTCCACTGACATCTGCGTTAATCCGGGCAAGAAGATACCCGGAACGTGTGGAGCGGAAATACGAGATCGGATACTGCAGAACCCGGGAGAAGACTGCCATCTTAACCCGGTAGGAATACTCCGTGGTGATCCGGTAATTGATGAGTGAGAGTTCACTTCCGATCAGGTACCGGCAGATGGATACGATGGCAAGTGTTCCGATCAGAAGGGGAAGTGATGTGAGAATCGCTGAAGCAGCAGGGATAAGGAAGTCGAGGTGATGAACCGAGAGGGAACTGAGAACCGGGCTTATGCTCTCCCTCAGGAAGATATAATCAATGATCCACTTGGTTGAGAGAGGAAGGACGGTTCCAAGCACCGAATGTATGAATGTTAACAGGGATGCAGCAATAATAACCCCTTTCAGGGGGAGCAGATACCGGGTAAAAAACAGAATATCACGATACCTGCAGGTATCCCCCTGCTCAGGTGGGATATGCATGAATGATTCCCGGATCAGGCGCAATCGTCCGCGAAAAGGGACCCGTGCAATCGGGGCGTGTGGTTCAGAAATACAACCACCCGGGATGGAGAATACCTGAAGAAAGGTGTGGATTCATGATGGGATTATTGGATCACAGGAACCGGAACTCAGTCAGTTCCCGGCCACATTGTCCTTACCGGAGATTCTGGTTTTGATTCCTGATTTTTCTTCTGTTCAGTGCGTGAACTGAGCGCTTCCCTGACCATCAGGCGCAGATCGGGAAGATCGGATTCATCGATCAGCAGACGGAACGGAGTTCTGATATGCCAGATTCCTTCCCGTTCGTGAATCCATGCAGCATACCATCGATTCAGGAACACTATCCCGACGAGGGAACCATCTGTCTGGATGATCATGTGCGGATGCAGATGCAGCCATCTGTGTTGCAATCGCCTCAATGCCGGTGGGTGGGAGGCTGTATGATATAAGGGCCTGAGAAAGCCCGATAACCGGCATACCTGACGGTGGTACCGTGTCAGGTACAGATATCGGAGGTATCCGGATAAACCGCCGGATATTCTGATATTTTCACCGTTTCTTGAGACCGCAGTCACTTTTCCGATAATCTCGTTTACGGGGAGGATATACGGATCAGGCAGGGGTTTGGTATCACTTCCGGTTCTAACCGTATCTCCCCTGGCATTAATGATCCGGTGGATGATGTACCGTTCTGCCCCCGGATGCCTGTACACGATCACATCACCCCTGTGGAAGGGTCCACTCCTGTCAAAGCTGAGGATATCACCAGCGATGAAGAGCGGGAACATGCTTTCCCCGGTATAGGCGATCTTTGTTGCATCGGGAGGAAGGCAGTTATCAGAACTGGCACAACCCGTTGGAATCTGACAGATACCTGGATGAAGAATCTTCAGGGTACTCAGGAAGAGTGGGAAAAGAAGAAAGAAAAATCTGCCGGAACGAACCTGATTCCGTTCAGATATGAATGACTAGGCGTCCATGGCGGGCTGGTTCATCATCCGGTGCAGCTCATGAATGACCGCCTGGCCGACATCACGGGTTGACGATCTTCCCCCAAGATCCGGAGTCTTGATTCCGCTCTCTATCACTTTCTGGATGGCAGCTTCAATCATCTTCGCTTTTTCCCGTTCCTGCACGTACTTGAGGAGAAGGCTGATACAGCGGATCGCAGCCACCGGATTTGCGATTCCTTTTCCTGCAATATCGGGAGCACTCCCGTGAACCGGCTCAAAAAGCGCCTTTTTTGTTCCGATATTCGCACTTGGCAGCATTCCGAGCCCTCCCTCCAGGAAGGCGGCTGCATCTGAAAGGATATCCCCGAAGATATTCGTGGTCACGATCACATCATACCGGTCCGGGTGCTGGAGGACATCCAGAACCAGGGCATCGATATACTTGCGGTCTACAGATACTCCGGCTTTTTCAGCTTCTTCCTGGCAGATCTCCAGGAAGAAAACGTCGGATTTGAGGATGTTTGCCTTATTACCGATCGTGAGGTGCCGCCGGCGCCGACGGGCACACGAGCTTGCAAACCGGGCGATTCTTCGTGATCCCGCTTCAGATACAACCCGTAACGTACAGGCCCGGTCCTTCTCCTGCCATTCAATCCCTGAGTACAGACCCTCGGTGTTTTCCCTGACGATCAGAATGTCAAATCCCGGACCAAAGACCGGCCTGAGGTTGGCATACAGGTCCAGCTCCTTTCTGATTGTCAGGACCACACTGTGATATTCCGGGTCAGGAGGAGTGGTCACGGATCCGAACAGGATCAGGTCTGCCCCCTCCAGGGTCTCCATCGTTTTGGTAGACAGGGCATCACCGGTTCTTTTCCAGCATTCATACCCGAGGTGAACCGGTATGTATTCCCATTCCGGATGAAACACCCTGAGCACTTCCACTGCCGGTGCAATCACCTCAGGTCCGATCCCGTCTCCGGGTGCAATGACAACTCTCACTTTCTCTTCACTCCTGACACGATCTCATATACCGCATCGGCAATCTGGCGGGGTGAGGCTCCCCAGTGGACAACAACCCCCTGCTGACCGTTGATCATCTGCAATCCTGCCCGTTCAGCCCGGCAGCACCGGGCAATAAAGGGTCCCTCAGACACGGCATTTGCCGGGCAGATATCTATCACGGTGAACTCCATCCCGTAGCAGTCTGCCAGTACCTGGCGTGCCGTCAGGCATCCGGCCACCTGCTGCCCCTCCTGAAGGCGGTCTGAATCAATGGTTTTTGCAAATCCCCCGGCACGACACGGATAAATGTCGGCCCCGGTATCCCTGATATCCCTGATGTGGTAGACAAACTCGATCTCCAGTTCTCCGAAGATCCCGGTCTTATCCAGTGAGCGGAGTGTTTCCGCAAGGTGCGGGTGGGGAGGGATCACATCATACACATGCACAGAGAGGAGGGTGGAGAGATCCGGATCACAGATGAAGATCTTGTGCTCCTCGATGCCGGTGAATATCGTGCACCGCTTCCCGCTCATAGACGCTTTGCGGATGAGATCCCCGCGGTTATGAAGGATCACCCGCTCCGGATATTCGCAGACTTCGTCAGCAGATGCAATCACTCGGACTGAACGGACCGGACGCATCATCCCGGTTCCTTCCCCTGCCTCAACCGCCAGTATCTCCGGACCCTTGTCAGTCTCATGGATCAGGTATTCGGAGAGGAAATACACCTGATCCCCAACCGGCTTGTTCCCGGCATACCCGATCCCTTTACAGTGCGGGGGAAAGATCATCGGTTCAGTCTCCCTTTCCAGTACTCAACCAGGCCGCCGGCAGTCAGGATCTCCTGCATTCGCGGGGAGAGCGGGCGACATGGGTAAGATATCCCCCTGATAGTAACATTTCCGGTCGTGCAGTCATAGGTCACCGGATCGCCGTCACTGCAGGCCAGGCTGTCACACTCAAGGGCCGGGAGACCGACGTTAATACAGTTTCTAAAAAAAATCCGGGCAAAAGTCGGTGCTATCACTGCGAGTACCCCTGCCTGCCGCAAAGCCATCACTGCCTGTTCCCGTGATGATCCACATCCCATATTCTTCCCGGCAACAAGGACGGATCCCCGCAGGCGGGAGGCGATTTTGGGGTCAAGATCCTCAAAAGCATGTTCTGCCCAGACATTCCGATCCTTGGTACGCAGGTACCGGCCTGCAATCACAAGGTCGGTATCAATATCCTCACCGATGCAGACGGCAGGCCCGGTCCCGGCTGGCAGGGTCACGTCATCATCTCCCGGGGATCGGTGATAACACCATGGATTGCACTTGCCGCTGCCGTGGATGGAGAACTGAGGTAATATGAAGCACCCACACCCATCCGGTTCCTGAAATTCCTGTTTGCGGTGGAGAGGCCCACCTCTCCCTCGCCAAGCACGCCCATGTGTGCACCCAGGCACGGGCCGCATCCCGGCGGACAGATGACGCAGCCGGCCTGGATGAGAGTTGCCAGAACACCGGTCTCTGCCGCCCGGTGATAATCCTGCTGTGATGCAGGGGTTACAATCGTTCTGACTGATACCTGTTTTCCTTTCAGGATGGATGCAGCACGCTCGAGATCCTCATACCTGCCGTTCGTGCAGGTTCCGATAAACACCTGGTCAAGCGCCGTTCCGGCAAGGTCTTCAGCCGTCTGTACGGTATCAACCCGGTGAGGAACAGCAAGGAGAGGCTGGAGATCAGAGAGATCAATCGCAAGTTCCCTGACATAGCATGCATCTGGATCCGGAGTCTGGGTGGTTGTTTTTTGACCAAACCTGGCAAGATAAGATACTGTCTCTCTGTCAGCATACCACAGCCCTGTCTTGGCCCCTGCTTCGACACTCATGTTGCTCAGCGTGAGTCTTCCCTCCATCGGGACGCGACAGGCAGCCTCTCCGATGAACTCAATCGCCTGATACGTTGCCCCGTCCATGCCAAGTGATGATATGTAGGATAGAGCAGCATCCTTATACTCGACACCTGCAGGAAGAGCTCCGGAAAGATGGATGGCAACGGATTCAGGAATCCGGAGCCACGTCTCTCCCGAGACCCATATTCCTGCCATATCACTGGCGCCGACTCCGGTTGCAAACGCCCCGAACGCTCCCAGGGTGCAGGAATGCGAGTCTGCTCCAATCACCACCTCACCGGGCAGAACCCTCCCTTCTGCCATGTACTGATGACAGATTCCTCCTCCGATATCGGAAAAGTTCATCCCCGCTCTGCGGGCAAAATCACGTAATTCGCGGTGAAGGTCAGCAGTCTGGCTGGTATTCGCCGGAGCAATATGATCATAGATAACATAACAAGCCTGCGGGCAGGCTACACCCGGAGCTCCCATCTCATCGTATATCACCTTGGCCTGGATTCCGGTTCCGTCATGGCAGAATGCCTTGTCTACTTTCCGATCGCTATACCCGCCTGCCGATGCACCGAGTATCTTCTCTGACAATGTTCCCATTGATAACCTCCTCTCCGGTGGTGTCCTTTATGATCTCTGCAAGAATCTGCGGGGTAATCCTGCATTTTCCCTCGCTTCGATCCTTTATTTCTTCAAGAACCCTGACGATCATCTCATCTGACAGGTGATACCCGAACGAAGAGAGGATATGGGTCAGAGCCCGCTTTCCGGTATGCTTCCCGAGGATGAACCGCCGTTCAAGACCGAGAAGTTCGGGCGGAATGAACTCGTACGTCTGTGGATCCTCAAGAATTGCTGCGATATGGATTCCGCTCTCATGAGCAAACGCGTTCGCTCCGACCACCGGTTTCGTCGCTTCCATCATGATCCCGGTATATTTCTGGACGTTCTCTGAGAGCTGTGGAATCTGGGTCAGATCATACCGCTCTATCCCGCCTTTGAGAACAAGACTGACCAGCACCTCTTCAAGCCGTGCATTCCCGGCCCGCTCTCCGAGACCGTTCACCGTGGTATGGAGCTGGTATGCCCCGAGTTCTGCAGCAATGATGGTATTCGCAGTCGCACACCCGAGATCGTTATGGGCATGCATGGCAATCGGGACGGGAGTGCCGGGCACCAGTTCCTTCATGATAGTGGCCGTCTCAAGCGGGGTCAGGCACCCGGTGGTATCAGCAAATGTCACAAAAGTTGCCCTGTGTTCTGCTGCCTGCCGGTAGATGTCCAGGAGTACGGGCAGATCCGTTCGTGATGCATCCTCTGCGCCGAAACGGACGATGAGGCCGTGATCGACAGCATAATCACACTGGACCAGGGCATTTGCCACCACCTCCTCACGGGGTTTCTTATGCTTGAACTTCAGGTGCCGGTCAGATGTCCCGATGAAAAGGCCGATCATATCAACCTCGGCATCAAGGGCAGCATCAATATCCTCCCGGCATGCCCGTGCCAGTCCGCATATTTTTGCATTCAGTCCGAGCCGGGAGACGGATCTGACCATCTCTTTCTCATGCTGTGAGACGATGGGAAATCCTGCCTCGATCACCTCGATACCAACCGCATCAAGACGGGTTGCAATATCCTGCTTCTCTTCCTGGCTGAACGATACACCAGGGGTCTGTTCTCCGTCACGGAGTGTTACATCACAGATCTCAACATGCCACGGTTTCATGGATTATCACCTCGGGACACCGCCCGTACACCAGAAGAGTTCTCGGACGGTCAGGAATGGTCAAATAGCGCTCAATTGCTACCCGATCTGAAGCATCACAGATGACCGGGTCTGCAAAGGCAAGGTACGGGGCAGGGTCAGGTGCGGGTTGTCCCCCCGTCATCCCCATGCACCGGTTAACCATGACGATACACAGCAGCGGAATATTCTGCCGGTATACCTCGATCAATGCCTGCAGGCCTGAATGAAGGAGGGCGTAATCCCCGATCAGGGCAACACGGGTCGAACGGGCTGCAACACCGACTGCTGATCCCATTCCGTAACTGGCCAGGCCGAAGGAGAACGGGGGATTCATGGCAATCAGACTGCATCCCGTGTCACAAAGGCAGTCAAGCCCCTTCTCTTTCATCATCATGAACAGGTCACGATACGGGCAGGAGGCACACAGGGAGAGGGCATACCCCCTCTCTGACCTCCTGGCCGGTGCAGGTGAAGGGATCAGGGCAGGATGGGGAAGCGGAGCCATACCCGCTGCCGCGATAAGCATCGATCCCTCCGCTGCCCGGACTGCCCTTCCATACATCGTCAGGTCGGGATCCGCAAGGGTTCCGTCCTGTGCCGGGTCCGGATCCTGTGACGGGACTGCTTCTATTGGGCATGGCGCTGCAGACAACAGGGCAGGAGTAATCCGGAGCAGGCAGACCCGGGAAAATCTCTCTGAAACAGCAAATGCTACCATGATATCGTCCGGCCCCCTTCCTTCCAGCACCGGTATTCGTGCAACCGGGCCGAAATAGCGCGAATCCTGGGCTGTCATGGTATTTTTCGCCTCTTCGTCATCACCACAGACGATGACTACTCCCCGTTTCAGACCCTGAAAGGTCGCATGAACCAGCGGATCGACAAGGGCATTCATCCCGACATGCTTGACGATAACACAGGACCGCCTGCCTGCCAGGGAGTCTCCAAGAGCATACTCAAGGGCGACCTTCTCATTGATCATCAGGTCAGCCTGGCAAAGGGCCGCAAGGGTGGAGACCGGGTAGCCGGGAACGGCATACACCGTTTCAGCAGCGGCCCTGATCGCTGTTGAAAGGGATTCTTCCATATTTTTCCGGACTGCCATCATTCCCTCCCCGGGATCATATCACATCCCATACAGGCAGGACACATCGTCAGTGCCATGCGGGTATCAAGATGGTATCTGTTCAAAAGATCATCGAGTACCTTGAATATCCGGAGAATCCGTGCAGCATCCGGAC
Organism: uncultured Methanospirillum sp.; assembly: GCA_964642535.1. Lineage (GTDB taxonomy): Archaea > Halobacteriota > Methanomicrobia > Methanomicrobiales > Methanospirillaceae > Methanospirillum. The sequence continues at coordinate 5,118 of CAZXRT010000017.1, read as the reverse complement.
GTTTGTACTCTTTTAGTTCTGCGACCGGGCTCAGCGGGCGGACAACCGGGATCACTCCGTCCCGGCAGAGATCTTTCAGGCAGTCCTCCATTTCACGGTCTGTCTCCCCCAGGCCGAGGATGACGTTTGAGAAGACGTGTCCCCTGCCAAAGAGCCTGACTGAATCCCGGAGGATGGCCCGAAGAGAATCCTGGGGCAGCCCCGGACACATGGCAGCAAAAAGGGAAGGGGTTGCTGCCTCAAGATTGAACTTGACTTCAACAGCACCGGCTGCTTTAAGCCGGGCAGGACCTGCAGGGGTGGGGTAGATGGAGACTCCGATGGGAAGGGAGAACCGCATCAGACGGGAGACAATTCCCGTCACAAACTCTTCTTCCTCTTCAATGCTTTCCCTGACTCCGGAGGTGAGTGAGATAGCGTCTATCTCCCCGAATACCGACTCCACCATCGCTTCGATCTCTTCCGGAGTCTTCCGGGCCCCGGTCAGTGACGGTACGCTGCAGTACCGGCAGGAGAAGATACATGATGCGGTGACGGTGATGAATGCCTGCCGGGGACAGTGCAGGGCTGGTTTTTCAAGATACCCTTCAACCTCATCATCGCCGAGGATGAGAACCGCTCTTCCCTCCCCGAGATGGCGGACTGTCATCATCCCGGAATCAGATATGCCCATCCTGACACGGCGCCCCGGGAGGGAGAAGAATACTGATCCCCGGCCTCCTGCACCCGGACCGGCAGTGGACCGGGAGATGAAAGGTCCGGCAGGCTCACCGATCAGGACTGCCGGTCCTGCCGCGAGGATACGTGCCTTGAATACTCTCCACGATTCAGGGTCCATAGAGGTGCAATGCCTCATCATACCGGGTATAAAAGGGGATAGCCGCAACTGCACCGGTAATCCCCCGGCCACTCATCACTATTTTCAGTCCGTTCCCATCCAGGGTTTCCGCCTCACCGGGATCCACCTGGCCCCGCTTCACCCTCTCTCCAAATGAAAGGAGGTTGTCAGGGGAAAAACCCGTGAATACCGCCATGCCGGTCTTTTCAGACAGGGTATACCGGCGAAGAAGCCGGCTGAACCGGTCGATCAGATCTGCAGGATCATTGCAGGCAAATTCAGCCACTACTCCGACACAGTTTTTCGTTTTAAAGGGGACCGGGAAGAGCTGAACGATCGTGTGAGAGAGGTAGCGGCATATCCCGTGTAATGCAGGGTCCTCAGAGACAGCACGGGCAATATTGTGCACAAGGGTCCAGGTGGCTCCCTGTTCAGGTGTGTCGGTGTCATCCACCCCGATCAGAACCCGGGTAAGACGGGGAAGGGTGATGATTGATCCGGCAACCCTGCCTCCGCCTGATTCATCATACTCGGATGCAATGACGCCGTCTGCTGTCGCCCGGCAGATGGTTGCGCCGACCCCTCCGCCACCCATTCCGAGGTATGAGATCCTGATAGTCCTCTCACTCACCTCAACCCCTGATATTCCGGCAGGAAAGGAGGATCCTGCAAGACCCAGATCCACCCTGCCAGGGGTGAGCAGGTACCGGTTCGTGGAGCCGACTGTTCTGACCGATTGCACCAGGGGACTTTTTGCGTAATGCTTTTTCACCCACATCGCCCCGCCGATACAGTCGAAACATTCAATCAGTTCCACATCCGTGCCATCCTCAGACGCTACCGCGGCAATCCAGTTGTAATGGATTACATAGGGATTATCCAGCAGGCCAGGGGTTGAACTGCCCGGAGCATGCGGGGATCCTGGTGAAGGGGGGGTGCACATGATATACCACCGGAATTTTCGTTACCAGATTTTTCGGCAACAAACCAGATAAAGGATCCTGTACTGCACCAGGTTATAAAGAAAAGGATTGGGAATCAGATAACATCAAGCGACCAGCAATCGTCATTCCACCCGATGAGCCTGACCATATCCATACACATATCCCGGATCTGGTACCTTCCGAACCGGGACTTGTAGGAATATGGCCCGACAACTGATTTGAACATCGCGGGATCCTCAGAGAAATACCCTGGCCATTCCCTCACGATCCGCTCGAACTTGCTTGGTTCATGCTCATAGATAGCCTTGACCGTGGATTCAAGAACATGATACCAGTACTTTACCGGGTACTCCCTGCCCTGAATCGTGACCTGAACAGGTTTTGCATTTCGTGGAATCTCACCGGTCCGAAGTCCTTTACCCGGCTGTGGTTCGTGACCCTGTTCTGGCGCTGAAGGCGTGTAATATGGCCATATTTTGCGGCAGAACGCAGCAAGAACCCCGGAACGCTGTTCAATCTGGAACTTTCTCCACAGCCGGATACTCTTCATCGTGGTATTGAGCATATGGTTGTCGAGTGCGTACCATGCCTTCTTGGTATCAAAATCCGCGTTCATAATTGCAGGATTTTCCATGGTAAGGGTGAGGTTTCCAAGCCGGTGAAGATGTGTCTCATGGACCGCACGCCAGTCTGAGCCCAGATGATTCTGCCACCAGGCAGTCATGGAGCAGGGCATGATATGTTCGATCATCTGCTGATGAGGTCCGTCATCAAAGAGATCAGCCCCCTCACTGAGTGATGCAGACGGAGACTGGGATGAGAAATACTCCTCGAGTGTGCTCAGCAGGATCCATGCGACCGCGTTCTCATCGCCTGTCCTGAAGATGTCGCTGTACCGGAGATGATCATCAAACTCATCATCATCGGGCATTCGCCGCGGATCTTCAGGATTTGTCAGGTATGCACCGACAAGATCGGGAATATCATCATGATCCGGAGAGATGCGACTGCACAGACCGGAGAAGAATTCTTCATATCCGGCATCAGTTCGTCCACAGACTGCGCGTCTGAGCAGAAAGGATTCGATCATCGCAAGAACCCGGGCCAGACTCTCGTTTGTAAGGATCTGCACCCCGTCTGCTGACACCTCATTCCATGCGAAGCAGTTCATGAGGAACGGGGAGGGAGAATCACCTCCGAGTATCCTGATCCTGACCAGGTGGGATCTGATATCTTCGGACAGGCCTGGCATCGGCCAGGAGTCCGGCTGCAGCAGACGGAGATAGTAGTCAGAGTACCTGCTGATATCATGAAGAAGAATTCTCACCTGATCAGGGGGGGCGTTGAGGTATTTGCGACGGATCTTCTCAAAGATCTCTCCCACCCTGATGGTATGGCCGGATATCATGCAGAAAAAGCGGAGAAATCGAGAAATGAGTTCCTGCCGGTTCTCAAACCGCTCCTCCATCGGTTTCCAGTACTGATCATACTCCTCTTCTGCGACTTTAGCGGATTCAAGTTTTGCAAAGAAGAAATTCCGGATCAGATCAGACTCTTCAAGAGGGACCCCGCGATAATTCAGGGCTTCAAATACCTGGTTGGGATTCTCTCCCTGGTCAAGTTCGATATAGACAACACAGAGATCCTCCGTGATCACCTGTTGCAGGGTGTTCAGTTCCAGCAAAGATTCATCGATCTTTCTCCAGAAGTAGTCAAAACACTCGACAATCCGCGAATCATGACCGAAATTATAGTCTTCGTCAAATATATGGTATAGTGAGGATTTATCGACACGGGTCGGGATTACGACATACAGTCCCTCCCCGCTTCTGGCTGTGTTTTTCAGGAAGTCAGAGATCAGACCATAGAGTTCAGAGACGCCGCGCTCCTTGGCGAAGGCACGAATAACCGCGAGAATGATACTTATGGTAGTTATCCGCTGCTGCCCGTCAATGATGGTATATTTATCCAGGTTCTTTTCGTACTCCCTCACGACAACGATAGAACCTAAGAAACGGCCGGTTATTTTCTCCCGTGGATTATCAGCCTGTATCGAATATTGCTCGGTGATATCAGACCAGAGTTGTTCCCATTGCGGCCTTCCCCAGACATACGGCCGCTGAAAAAGCGGAACAACATACTGCTTTGCACCGTTAAACAGATCCCAGACTGAAGACTTTGACGCCTTCATATCCCTTGCATCCCCCTGAGTAGGTACATCCTCTGATCCCATAGTATCACCGGTACCACTCCGGGGTTCCTGCCGGTGTATTCCGGGTGACGATTACCTTTCAGGCAGCAGAAATTCGTTCAATGATTCAGGAAATGAACTGCCCGGAGAGCGCGAAAAAAAGATTAGAGAATTTCGTGAAGTTTAAACTGGAAGGGTCCGAGTTTTCCTTCGTAGTTTCCGGCGCTGATGAACGTAACGCCCGGAACCTTCACGGCAGCCTTGATTCCGGCAGCCATTGCCTTCTTGACTGCGGCCTCATCAAGTCCGTTGATAACCAGTTCGTATATGGACTTGACCCCTTCCGGAACCTTGGTGTCCGGGACTTTGTCCCTGATGGAGGGGCAGTACTGCTCGTTGGTGGTTGCCGGGATCGGGAATTTGTAATTCTTGGATCCGACCTTTGATCCCGAGGCGACAATACCTCCGGGGAAACTGGTGATCGTTCCCTTCACTTCTGCTATCGCGTCAGAGGCAGCCTGTGCACCCATGAGGGCTGCCATCTGGCTCTCTGCCATAACAAAGAAGTTCCCTCCTGCAACACCTTTGACCATGCCAAAGACCTCTTCTCCGACATAATCTCCTTCCATGATCGGGATCTTCCAGCAGGCTCTTCCGCCGATCTCGACCTTTGATTCAAATTTGTCACCAAAGAAGTGAATCTTGATGTCAAACTTCTCTTCTACGTCAGGAAGGCCGTTGAAGACCGAGGTGGTTGCCGCAGTGAGGACACATTCTGCGATCCGCTCCATCACCTGTTCAGGCAGTTTTTTCTTGGATGCGCAGATGAGAATCGCGACACCCGGACGTCCGTCGGGAGTCTCCTCAGCTGGTACATATCCCTCAATACCTGCTTCACACGGGCATCCGATCGCCGAGGTGGCAAACCCGGTTGCCTCCACTGCTGCCTTCATGGCATATTCGCGGGTTACAGCGGTAATGATCACACGGGAGATCCAGATCGGAAATCCCTCTGCGAACGTGTTGTCAATAGTTACGCCGTTCAGTTCCATTGCGGATCCTCTCATCTGAGGTCACCGGTTATCCCAATAATGGTTTCTTATTGAATCGAAGGGGATTATCGGGGTAATTTACGAGAGGAGGGG
>CAZXRT010000016.1:8511-14141 GCA_964642535.1 uncultured Methanospirillum sp. | reverse complement strand
ACCTCTTGTGCAGGGGTGAGGTTGACCAGCTTGACGTCAAAGGTCAGGCTCTGGCCTGCCAGCTGATGGTTCAGATCGAAGGTGACATTGGTTGCGTTCAGTTCGATGATCTTTGCCGGGAAGAATGATTCTCCGTTTGAGAGAGTGATCGTATCACCGATGGTAACGTTCTCACCTTCGGGAATAAACCCAATCGGCATCGGCTGAATCAGGGTCGGGTCATACTCTCCGTATGCCTCATCCGGAGTGAGGGTAAACTTCTTGCTCTCTCCGACTTTCATCCCCCGGATCTGGGTATCAAAACCACTGATTGCCGTACCGGTTCCGACAACAAACTGGAACGGGCCCCGGTCATCGGAACTGTCAAATACGGAACCGTTGGCAAGGGTTCCGGTGTACTCAATCTCCACCAGGTCACCGTTCTGGACACCATCACCCGGAACGGATGCAGCAGGTGCTGATGCCGGGGAGGTTGACGGGACTGATGCATCCTTACCGGTGCATCCTGCTGCCAGTAAGGAAAATGAAAGTAGAACTACGCAGATGAACGCGAGATATGTGTTTCTGCGTGGAATGATCTGAGATCTGTCCATACCCAGCTATTCTGGCGGGTCAGGAAAAAAGCATTCCCCCCTGTCGTTTCCATTCATCACCATGGATACATTCATTGGAGCGGAACAGAGAGAGACCGGGATCCTGGACCCGGGTCGCGCTTTGGATCCAGGAGGAGAGAGACAGGACACCGGGAGAGAGAGAGGGCGGCAAGAGCCCCGGTGATGCCGTCACTACCGGCGGTAATAACACCGAACCGGGACGCAGTCTGATCGGTTTCAGTCCTGCTTACTATTCCGGACCGGGCTTTCAGCCCGTACTCCCGCAAGGAATCGGGAATCCAGATCCCGGTCCGGATCGCAACCCCCCATGCAGGGGAGACACTCTCATCAGCGACAAAACGGACAGCCTCGGTGATGATCTGGTCAAGACTTTCCGGATCCACAGCAAGTTCGATGGAACTGGCTGAGTTGCCTGCGGTCTTTTCAGGGACACCGGGGTACAGCATGGCCACATGATGACAGATGGGAAACACTCCGGAAAAACTTCCCAGATGCTGAAGAAGTGCGATGGCAAGGGCAAAAGTTGCCCCGTCATCACAGGAATCGGTATTATCCATCCCGATGGTGACATGGGTCAGGGCTTTTGTCCGGATCAGGCCGATCGTACAATGACCATCGCGGATTACATCTATTCCGAGCACTCCCCGTGCCCGTCCCATCATGGCTGAAACGGAGAACGCAGGACCACCGACAGAACGGATCCGCTGGATGATCTCATCACCTTCATGAAACACCCCCGTTATCGCGACTGCTGAATGAGGATAGAGTCCTACAGACGTCTGATGATCTCCGATCCGGAGGTACTCCCTGAGCAGCGAGCCGTCCCGGTCCACCTCCATCTCTCCGCCACACCCGAGATTGTGATGGTGGCCGCAGAATGCGGCACAGGAACTGCTCAGACACTCGTGCACGATCTCAACAAGATCTTCTTCCACAGCGGTGAAGATCCGCCGGCAGGCAGTCCGGGGAAGGGCACTGACAGCTGCGTAGCGTGCCGGCATCCGCCCCCGGGGAGGTTCCTGGAGAACAACACAGCCTTCCGTAGTAAGTCTGAGAATCCAGTCCTGTGCAGTACTGCGGGGAACACCGGCTTCCTTCTGGATCTCCTGGACGGTGAAATACCCCTTTTCAAGGGTAATTCTTCGCATCAGGAGCAGGTACGCACGTCTGCGCTCAATAACCCCCTGCATGGGTATCCCTGATAAAGAGAATGTCTCCAATAACCGCACTCGCCGTCTCGAGTGATCCAGCCCCTTTTCCAACAAAGACCAGTTCTCCTGCGAGACTGGTCCGGACAATAATGGCATTGAGCGAGCCGTGGACGACCAGCGGGTGGTCCTGGGAGATGATCCGGGGACAGAGGCGGTACACATTCTCTGCCGGTATGATCTCTGCGATCAGACGGATGGTTGCATCCTGCTGATCGGCAAGCCGGAGTGCCTCCTGGGTAAGAAGATCAATCCCGGTGATGTCAACATCACGCAGGGAAATATTCTTCTTCCAGATGGTATTGGCCAGGATGACAAGTTTGATGGCAGCATCTATCCCCTTTACATCATAAGTCGGATCTGCCTCTGCATACCCGAGGGTACGGGCCTCATCAAGAGCCTGTTTATACGAGAGACCTTCCTCAGCCATTCGGGTGAGGATATAGTTGCAGGTACCATTCAGCACCCCGTACAGAGAGACGATCTCATTGCCACAAAGCCCGTGCTGAAGGGTATGGATGATCGGGATCGCTCCCGCAACCGTGGCTTCATACCTGAAGCAGACACCTTTCTCCCGTGCCAGGGCGGAGAGATCAGAGTAATGGAGGGCGACCGGCCCTTTATTGGATGTCACAACATGACAACCACGGGAGAGGGCATCCCGAATGTAGGTGGATGCCGGCTCCCCGGTCGTTGCGTCAGTCGGAGTCACCTCAACCAGAATATCATACGGGGCTGTCTTTACCACCATATCAGCACTGATCGAGGGATCCCCGCAGATTCCATCCTGCTGTTTGCGGGTAAGCAGTTCTGCCGGATCGATCCCGTCCGGACAGATGCACCCGGACCGGGAGTCGGCAACCGCGGTAATGACAAGTCCCGGATTTGATTGTGCCAGGGAGGAGAGAATCCCCCTGCCAACCGAACCCATTCCGATAACGGCAATCCTGACCGGCATAATCAGTCCTCCAGGGGTTCGATGAGGAGAATGTCTTTCTTTCGCGCAACATCGCGGAGGATCTCAAGAGCCTGACGCATATGCTCACGGGTGAGGGATTTGATGATGAACTGTGCAGAAGTCCTCTCACTGATGGCAGGCATGGCAAGACTCATATGAGTTACCTCGGCAAACCCGGTCTTATCAATCTGATCCACCGTATCGCCGAGATCGGTATGGACAAGGTGACCGATGAGGATCACCGTCTGACGATACCCCATCCGTTCCTCCCCCAGCCTGAGAATATTGATTCCTGACTCACGGAGATGAGTGGTCAGACTTTCAACCAGTTCTGCAGGGATCTCAATGACAACCTCCACGCTGAGGACGTCACTTCCCGATGTGTGATCATGCTCATGGATGACGGTCTTGATATTCCCGCCCATATCTGATATTGGTTTTAACGCAGCAACCAGCTGACCGGGTGAGTCCCGGAGTTCCAGTTTCATTGATACCTGCACAGATCGTCTCCTCCCTTATGATAAGACGGGCTGCAGCATAAGCCTCTCAGATCATCGGTATATCACGAGGAGCCGGAGAGAGGGCCTCGAAAAATGAGTAAGGGCCAAAAAAAATAATTTTTTTCAGTGATCGGTCATAATGACCATGACATCGGATCCTTTCCCGATTGCATCCTCGGAGACCACCGTGGTGACGGTTATCCCTTTATCCGTGGTCGATGAGGCAACACCTGAACCATTCGCATGAAGAGACATGGAAATACCTGAATTCTCAAGTGAGAATACCGGATCACCAAAGGAAACAGTCTCATTGGGGGCGAAGGAGAGATGTGAGGATATACCTGATTCCCTCCGGATCTGCCCTTCCGGAGTCAGGGAGATGGAATATGTGGCTCCCCGGTTCGGTGAGATGTACACCTCCATCGTTTCATTCTGATATCCTTCAAGACTTACCCCGACATGATGGGCACCTTCATCCATATTCTGAAGAACTGACGGAGTAACACCTTTATATTCTGAATCAATGAAAATCCCCGCTCCGGCAGGATCGGTATTCACCGTCAGGCTCCCGGTTCCATGGACAAACTGGGGATTGTCTGTCCCCACACCCCGTACTGGCAGAACCGGACTGACTGCTGCCTCATACAGTTCACTTCCTGCATATGTTACCCGGAGATATTCAGGAGGAGACTGCTTCGGCCTGATAAAGTCATATTTTCCTTCCCGGTTCGTCGCCCCGAGTGCGATAAAGGAATAATTCCCCGGACCTGCAGATGATACCCTGGATGATTCGAGCGTAACCCGCTTGTTACCCAGGGGATCTCCGGAGCCCGTGCTGAGGATTCCGGTTACATGGAATGCCTTGTCAAAGACCTGGGTCTCGGGCAGAGATGCGATTGTGAGGGAGACCGGGGTCTTTTCAGCCGAGACTGATGCAATCATGAGGAGAAGAGAAAGGATGGCTAATGGAAGGATTGTGATACAGATGAATCTCATGTGTGATCCGGGAGGATTGTGTTCAGACATGCGTCGTGAAAATTGGTCACGGCAGAGGAAGAATATATCCTTTCTTCCCTGGTGCCGGAGTGGGAAAACGGGAAAAATGAAGGTACTGTGAGTATTAAAACGAAAATCCGGCCTTTCCCCGGGTTTCTACAAATTCAGGATTGCCGTCATGGTATTTGACAATGATCTGGGCAAACTCGGTTGCAACCTCAAACCCGTTCGCGGTGACGATCCGATCCTTGTAGACGAGAGGTTTGGCAACGATGATGGCATCATCCTTCATCATCTCCCGGACTGTCTGGCCGGGAACTACCGTTGCTTCCCTCTTTTTTAGTAATCCGGCTTTTGCAATAACGACCGGCGCATTATCGATCGCTGCAACGACCTTGCCCTTGGTGTGAAAGATACGGATGAGTTCATGCAGATCCACGTTATTCCAGAGGTGGACAAGTGTTCCAGGCCCGCCCACGATCATCAGGGCATAATAATCATCCGTTCCCCGGGTCAGGATATCCTCAAACGTCCGGTTCACTTTCGCCTTATTTCCCAGAGAACCCATAACAACTCCGGCAAGCGAAGAGGCCAGATCGAACTTTATCCCTGCCTCCTGGAATACTTTCACCGGTTTAATCAGTTCCTCATCCCTGAATTTTTCCGGTGGGATTGCAATGAGTACCTTCATATCATTACCCATTTTTTCAGCAGAATAATTAACAGTATTGATAAACCCGTATCAGGGGAGTCGAACCTATTATTCAGCACGGCCCTTAGATATACATGTCAAACCTGAATATTATCGTCATCGGCCCTGCTGATTTCGGAAAGGAGATCGGAAAGAAGGGCACATCCACCGATATCACATTTTACAACCTGAAGAAAGGGGAGGCAACCCTCACCATCATCGAACCCTCCCGTTATCCGGAAAAAATCTCCTCTCTATACTATGCAGCCTCGCTTTCCACGGTTGCTGTCGTGGTGATCGATTCTATTACTGCCTCCTTGGGAGAATGCATCCTTGAACTGAATTGTGCCGGGATCAGGAAGGGATATCTGATATTGAGAAATTACCTGGATGCCAGCCAGATTGCCCCTCTGATCAAAGGGACAGTCCTTGAGGGATATACCACTCTCCCCGATGACATAAACGTCCTGCGGGAACATCTCCTCTCCGATGCAGAGGCGATCACCCCGGTAACCGGAAAAGAACCAGGTATCGTCCCGATAGACCACCATTTCAATGTGAAAGGGATTGGTACGGTGGTTTTAGGGTGTGTTCATGGCGGAACCATCCATAAGCATGACCAGGTGATTGTCCATCCAACGGGAAAGACGGTGCAGATCCGTT